>JAUIJH010000171.1 GCA_030431335.1 Alphaproteobacteria bacterium | reverse complement strand
GAGGAACGATATGAAACTGGGCAAAGTTGTTCTGGGCGGCGGCATCGCCCTCGTCGGACTCATCGTGCTGGTCGTGCTCATCGCCTTCCTCATGATCGACTCCATCGCCAAGGCAGGCATCGAAAAGAACTGACGCCAGACGGGTCGCCCGAGGCGGCCCGCTTCCCTCACTCGTAGACCGGTAGCATTCGTCCCATCATGGCAGAAGAAAGCGGCGCTCAGATCATCGTCGACTCGCTTGTCGCAAATCGTGTCCCGTACATGTTCGGTCTGTGCGGACACGGGATCGTCGGGTTGATGGATGCTGCCTTCGACCGTTCCAACCAGATCAAGATGATCTCGGTGCACGACGAGCAGGTGGCCGGCTTCATGGCCGACGCCTACTACCGCGTGACGGGCCAGCCCGTGGCGACGTTCACCTCATGCGGGCCTGGCTCGGTGAACATACAGATGGCGATTGCGACGGCGCTGCACGATTCCTCCGCGCTTCTCGCCATCACCGGAAACGTGCCGACAGACCAGTTCAACAAGATGCCGTTCCAGGAGCTCGGCGAGCATCACCAGGCCGATTTCGTCTCGGCGATGCGCCCCTACGTCAAGCGGAGCTTCCAGGCCCCACGTGCCGACATGCTGCCTCGGATGATGCAGCAGGCCCAGGCCGTGATGGTGGCCGGCCGCCCCGGCCCCGTCCACCTGGATGTGCCGTTCAACGTTTTCACCGAGATGGCGGAGGTCGCCGACCCAGACGGCTCGTCGGCGCCGTCTCCGCATTATTCGCCGCAGGCCGACCCCGCCGCCATCGGGCGGGCGATCGAGCTTCTTTCGGCAGCCGAGCGACCGCTGATTCTCGCCGGCTACGGTTGCCAGATCGGCCGTGCCGGCGACGACGTGAGGCGACTGGCAGAGGCGCTCCAGATTCCGGTGGCGACGACGCCGCAGGGCAAGGGCGCTTTTGCCGACGACCATCCGCTCATGCTGGGGCCAACGGGCCGCGACGGCGTCTACGCCGGCAACCGCGCCGCGCGCGGTTGCGACGTGCTTCTCGCATTGGGCACGCGCTTCGGCGACCGCTCCACCAGCGCGTGGGAGCCCGGCATCACGCACGACTTCTCCCGCCAGACCCTCATCCACGTGGAAATCGACCCCGACCGGCTGGGGCGCAACTACACCCCCGACGTCGCCATCGTCGGCGACGTCGGCCAGGTTCTGCGGCAACTCCTGGCCATGGCCGGCGAACACGAAACGAAGTCGTCGACGGGTGCCGCCGCGTGGCTGCGGCGCGCACAGGGATGGCGGGACCAATGGCGCGCCGCCATCGCCGAGACCGCGCTAACGGACGAGACGCCCATCCACCCCGACCGGGCGATGGCCGAGATCAACCGCGCGGTTCCGGCCGGCACCGTTGTGCTGTCCGACATCGGTAGCCACCACAGCTGGATGGTCCAGCAGTTCGAAATGCGCGAGGGCCGGCGCCTTCTCCAGTCCGGCGGTTTTGCCACCATGGGCTTCGGTGTCTGCGGGGCGCTCGGCGCTCAGGTCGCAAACCCGGAAAAGCCGGTGGTTGCAGTGGTCGGCGACGGCGGGTTCCTGATGCATTCGAGCGTGGTTGCGACGGCCGTCGAGTACGAGCTGCCCGTCGTATGGGTCGTGTGGAACAACATGGGTTACGTGTCGATCCGCGACATCCAGAAGGGCTATTTCGGCGCCGACAGGGTGTGCGCCACCATGTTCCGCTCCGATCGCACGGGCGAGCCCGTCAGCACCGACTTCGCGATGCTGGCCCGGGCGATGGGCGCCGAAGGTCACACCGTGACCCGTTCGGGCGATCTCGGCGAAGCGCTGGCGGCTGCCATCGCCTCGCGCCGCCCGACCGTAATCGACGTGCGCGTTGCCGCCGACGCGGTGCGGCGGACCGCCGGCGGCTGGAACCTCTCGCCGCTGAAGGGCGCCGCGCCCAACTACGACCCCGACCCCTGGCAGGGCTGAACGACGTGAATGCGCCGAGGATCCGTCCGGTACGCGGCACAAAGGCGCGACGGTGACCGCCTCGCGTCACGCGCTGGTCGCCGGCGCCTCGGGCCTGCTCGGTCCGCACCTCGTGTCGCACCTGTCCGCCTCACCGGGTTGGGTGGTGTCCACGCTGTCGCGCCGCGAGGACGGCCCGAGCGGCGCGCAGCGACATCTCGCGGCTGATCTGCTCGACCCCGACCGCGTTCTCGCCCTCGCGGATCGGCTCGGTGGCATCACGCACGTCTTCTTCTGTTCGCGCGCCGTCGGCGCCAACTATGCCATCGACCACGACGCCAACGTCGCGATGCTGTCCAACCTGTGCGATGCGCTGGCACGCGGCGGTCCACGCCCTCTCCACGTGCAGCTGATGCACGGCCTCAAATGGTACGGCTTCAATCTGGCCGAGGCGAAAATCCCCGGACGCGAGGACGATCCGCCGCAGGAGGCGGCGAGTTTTTATGCCGCGCAACGAGCACTCCTGATGCAGCGTTCCGCGCAGAACGGGTGGAGCTGGTCGACCATCCGCCCTCACCTGGTCTGCGGCGTCGCGACCTCCAGCCCCAGCAACATCGTCTCCGTGATCGGCACCCTCGGCGCGGTCCTGCAAGCGCTGGGCGAACCGCTGTGGTTCCCCGGGCCCGAGGCCGCATACGAGGCGGTTATCAACGTCACCGACATCGACCTTTTGACGGACGCCATGGCATGGGCTGCCACAACGCCCGCATGCGCCGGAGAGGACTTCAACATTCTCAACGGCGATTGCTTCCGCTGGCGCGACATGTGGCCCATCATCGCCGCCGCGCTCGGCATGGAGCCTGGGCCCGTGCGCCCGACGCGCCTTGTCGACTTCATGGCCAACAAGGCGGCGGTCTGGGATCGCGTGGCTCGGGACAACGGCCTTGTCACTTCGCCCTTTGCCGCGATGGGCGACTGGTCGTTCGCCGATGCCTCCTTCGGGCTCGGATGGCACCAGGTCGCGGCAGTCACCAAGGCGAACAGGTTCGGCTTTACGCGCATGCGTAACAGCGAGGAAATGTTCCGATCGCACATTGCGGCCTACCGGCAGGCGCGTTTGCTTCCGTAAAGCCATCGCCGGAGCGGAGGGGAACGCTGTGAAATTGGGCTGCACGACCGTGACGTTCGGCGGGACCATCGAGCGAAAGCTGGATGCCATGGCGGCGGCCGGCTTTGAAGCGACCGAGTTGTGGCCGCGAGACCTTTACGAGCACGCCATGGGGCCGGACTTCACGCTCGAGGCCCTGCGCAAGAGCGGGCTCGCGCTCTCCGTCTACCAGGCGCTGCGCGACTATGAGGGCATGGGCTCCACGGTGCGCGCCCACAAGCTCAAGATCGCGAGCCAGCTCATGGACCAGATGGATCTCATCGGCGGCGATCTCCTGGTCCTGCCGTCCAATGGCGATCGCGACGCCACGGGCGACCGCGCCGCGATCGTTGACGATATGCGCCGTCTCGGCGATCTCGCGGCCGAACGCGGCAAGCGGATCGCCTATGAGGTGCTCGCGTGGGGCCGTTGGATCAACGACTACCGCGACGGCGCCGATCTTGTCGCCGCGGTCGGGCATCCATGCGTCGGGCTGATGGTGGACAGCTTCCACGTCTTCGCCCGGGAAACGCCCGTATCTGCGCTCGCCGACATTCCAGCAGAATTGATCTTCAACGTCGAAGTTGCCGATGCCCCGGCGACCCGTTTGCCGGCCATCGAAGTCAGCCGAAACTATCGGCTGTTCCCAGGCGAGGGCGTGCACGATGTCGCCGGTTTCTGCGCGGCGATGCGCCGGACGGGCTTCGACGGCGTCTGGACTGTCGAGATTTTCAACGCCCACTACCGCTCCGAACCGCCCGAGGCCGTCGCGACGCGCGCCTACCGAAGCTTGTCCGAACATCTTGAGTAATCCGTGGACGCTCTGATCAATTCTTTCAACGAACCGCTCCGGATCAGGGCGCAATTGCAACTCTGCCGCGGCTGGGCTGAACCGGTGACACAAACCGAGATGCGTTGGGGGTCTATCAACAGACCTCCGGCGGTGCCGCGGCGCGCGGCCTAGGCTCACTCGTAGGGCGGTTCGATCGCCAGCGTCTCACGCAGCCGCTGCCAGGTCGCCGTTTCGAAGCGCTCTGGCCAATCGACACCCCATACGGGGGCGAGCCGGCGGGCGCGGGGAATGTAAGCTTCGGCATAGGCAAGGTGCGCGGCGATCATTGCGTCGCGCGTCGCAACTGGCGGCGGCAGCCCCTCCAGCAACGTTTTCTGCTCATCCGTGATCAGCCTGTTCAGGTGCAGAGCACCGCCTCTATTTGGCGCGCCGGTCTCCGCCACCAGAAGGTCGACGAGCAGATTGCGCAGATGGAATATCCCCGTGACACCGTTGAGGTATTCCTCCCGCCCCGCCGCGACTGAAAGGAGCCCCAGAATGCGGATGAACTCTTCGAACTGGTATCGCGTGCGGCAAGCGTCCGGAAGCGGATGCGCCGTGCTCTCGACAAGACCTTCGTAGATCCCGTCACGGTCGAACACGACCCGCAGCGTATCTCTCGACTGCGCAGCCATTTGCTCGGGCGCCAAGATCACAACGTCAATCCGCAGCCAGTCCTGCGTAATCACGTTGATCAGGTTGGGCCTGACCCCACGATCGCGCCACAAGACGAGTTCACCCGTGCGCCCGGCGGCTCCGCGCCAAATCTCCGAGATGCGGTCCGAGGGACCATCCGGCGATACGAGCACGAAATCCAGGTCGCTGTAGCCGTCCTGCATTCCCACGCCATAGCTGCCGCTTAGGAACAGAGCCCTGATGGCATCCTCCCCGCGCAAAGCTTCGGCAATCACATCGATGGCAGCAGCTGGATCGATCACACCTCAGTACCTTCAGAATCCGGCCCAATGCCGCACATCGAGAAACGTTATTGCGGGACATCCGGCTTGTCTTGCCACCCCACCAGACAAATCAAGGTCTGCTGGGCGAGGGCGGCGAGCACTTTTCCATCGGCATTCTCGGCGAACATCTCAATCGGGCAAACAGTGTTGCTTTGCCACTACGTGCGGCGCAGACGCTCGCGGCTGTTGTTGAGGTGGGCGCGCATTGCAATCCGGGCACCGTCGGCATCCTGTCGCGAGATGGCGTTGAAGATGTCCTCGTGCTCGTGGTTGAGCCGGTCCACATCCTCTACCGGGCCCGTCCCATTGGGCGGAGGCACTTTCAGACCCGCGCGCGGGATGATCAGCTTCCCGAAATGCAACAGCACATCGTGGAAGTACTGGTTGTGGGTCGATCGGCAAATCGCAACGTGGAAGCGAAAGTCCGCCTCCGGGGTCGGACCCGTGCCGCGCGAGATGGCGGCGAACGTCTCGTGTGCCTCGCGGATCTCCTCGAGTTCGGCGCTGCTGCGGCGGATTGCGGCAAGGCCGGCCGCCTCACTCTCCAAGCATATTCTGAGCTCGAGCATACGCAGGACCTCTTCCACGGTGCCGAGCGCCGGGCCGAAATCGAAGGCGCCGGGCAGGCTCACCACGAAGGTCCCGACCCCGTGGCGGGTCTCGACCACACCGGCGGCCTGGAGGCGCGACATCGCCTCGCGCACGACTGTGCGACTGACGCCGTACTCTTCGACGAGTTCGGTCTCGGTCGGCAGGCGGTCACCCGGCTGCAGCGGAGTGTCGACCAGGCGCCGGCAGATATCGTCGCAGAGCGCCTGGACGCGGCTCTGCGACCGGGCGCCGCCTCTGGTGCCGGAGGGTGGGTTCATGTCCTGCGTCCTCCTGCCTGTCATGGGGGCGGTGTCAGGTGTGAGACCGTGCCCGACGGGCGGGCCGTTGGTCCACCCGCCCCGCTATGACCGCCTGGCCATCCTTGGATCCGTCGAAGTTGTATGACATCATTTCACATCAATCATTGCTCCATAAAGGAAAAGTTACGAAATGTGTCGATTTTTACGGCCGTATTGCTGATTTTAAGAATCCTGAGAAGGCTGCTTGCGTCGCGACATATGATGACCTAACCCTATGGGACCGACGTCGCTCCGGTTGTCCGTCATCCGGACGGAGCGTCGACCGGCACGGACAAGAATGCGGGCGCCTGCGGTCGAAGCACCTGCGGAGCACCGCATCGACCCAGCAAGGGAGAATTGGGATGCAATTGGGATGTTTGCGCGGCCTTGCTATCGCGCTGTCGCCGGTCGCCGCGCTCGCGCTGCTGTCGCAGACCGCGTCGGCGCAGGACGATACGGTCTACAAGTTCCGCGTCGCCACCATCGAAGGTGTCGACACGCCGATGAACAAGGCGTTCAACGAATACATCGAGCGGCTCGACTCCTGCAGTAACGGCCGCCTCAAAGGCCGCAATTTTCCGGCCGGCCAGCTCGGCGGCTTCATCGACCTCATCGACGGCAACCGCCAGGGCACCTACGAGATGACGATGGGCGGCTTCGACGTGGAGGGTTCCACCGCCCCCGATCTCGCCGCCCTTTCGCTCGGCTGGGTGTTCCAGGACTACGACCATGTCGAGCGCGTCCTCGACGAAATGATGGACGAGATGTCCGACCGGCTCGACAAGGCGACCGGCGTCACTGTCGTCGCGATGGGCGACGAAGGTTGGCGCACCCTGTTCGCCAATCGTCCCGTGACGAATATCGACGAGGTGCAGGGTCTCAAGATCCGTGTCCCGCAGGCCGAGATCCCGCTTGGTATGTGGAAGGCGATCGGCGCCAATCCCACGCCGGTGCCGTTCACTGAAGTCTACAGCGCTCTGCAGACCGGCGTCATCGAAGCCGGCGAAGGTGCGATCGCGCAGATCGAGGAGTTCGGCTTTACCGAGGCCGCGCCGGAGGTCACCCAGACCCACCATTGGTACAACATCAAGCCGCTTCGGGTGAACACGGCCTGGCTCGAGAGCCTGCCCGAGGACCTTCAACAGTGCATCTATGACGAGGGCGAGGCGGTGTTCTCCGCGGCGCGCGCCAGCGTGCGCGAGGACATGGCGGCCCGTCTCGACAATTGGCGCGCCAGCGGACAGATCAACGTGCACGATACCCCCGCCGACATCGCGAAGTGGCAGGAGCAGGCCGCCAAGTTCGAGGACGAGTATTTCGCCGCGCATCCCGAGGCGAAGGACTTCATCGAGCGCGTGCGCGCCCTCGCCGACTAGTCACAATCCGTCCGGCGAAGCCTCGCCGGACTTCACGTCGCGGCACCGGCGGGCTTTGTGCCCAGCCGGCGCCCATCCGATGGCAGCGCGATGATGAACGAGAAACAGCCCAGCCGCATCGTCGGTCCGGCCCCCGCCGCAGCGGGCGAGACCGCGCCGGGGGGGCTCGCGTGGGTGGGCAAAATGTTCGACCGCACCCTCTCCGCCATCAACGCGCTGTTCGTTCTCGCCATCGTCCTCGTCACCACGGCGCAGGTGGTGATGCGCTACGTCTTCGCGAGCCCGCTGCCATGGCCCGAAGAGGTGGCGCTGTGGTCGTTCCTGTGGCTCGTCATGCTCGGCATCGCCGCGGTGACCCGCAGCGGCGGCCACGTTCGCGTCGATGCCCTCATCGCCCGTCTGCCGCGCCCCGCCCACGGCGCGGCCGAGCTCTTTGTCATCGTCCTCACGGCGCTGTCCTTCGCTCTTCTCGCCAGCCTCGGGTTCAAGCTCGCCAGTGGGACGACGATGGTCACGATCAACCTCAAGATCGCCTACAGCCTGCTCTACCTCGCGGTTCCCGTCGGCGCCGCCCTGTCGCTCCTCAACCTGATGCGGGCACCGGTTCCGCTGGCGCGCCGAACGTCCGTCGTTGCGGCCGTCGTCCTCGGCATGCTTCTGGCGCTGCCGGCGACGCTGTGGCTCGGCACCCTCCTCGAAGGGCTCAACCCGACGATGCTCGGGCTCGGCCTCCTCATCGTCCTCATCGTCATCGGGGTGCCGATCGCCCACGCGCTCATTCTGGGCGCCTACGCCGCATTCCAGGCTGGCGAGTTGCCCGACATCGTCATCGCCAACCATTTCGCCAGCACCATGGCGACGAACTTCGTGCTCCTCGCCATCCCCTTCTTCGTCCTTATGGGCGCTTTCATGAACGTCGGCGGGGTGACGCGGGCTCTGATCGACACCGCCAATGCGCTCGTCGGCCACTGGCGCGGCGGGCTCGCACAGGTCAACATCCTGACTAGCGCGCTGATGGGCGGCCTCTCGGGCTCCTCTTCGGCCGACACCGCGATGACGACCAAGACGCTGGTGCCGCAAATGGAGCGCTCTGGCTACGACCGCGCCTTCGCCTGCGCCATCACCGCCTCATCGTCGATCACGGCCAACCTCATCCCGCCGTCGATCACGCTGCTCATCTACGCCTCGCTCGCGTCCCAATCGGTGGGAGCGCTGTTCATGGCGGGGATCGTGCCAGGCATCCTCTACGTCCTCGTCTTGATGGCGACGATCGGCCTCCTGGCGCGCACCCGCACGTTCAAGGTCGCCGTCGGCGAGCGCATCGCGTGGCGCGAGCGCGGGCACATTTTCGCCCGCGCGGTGCCGGCGCTGGCGCTACCCCTCGTCATCGTCACCATGCTGCGCGGCGGCGCCGTGACCCCCACCGAGGCCGGCGCCATCGCGTCGATCTACGCGCTCCTGGTGGGCGTCCTGGTCTATGGCGGCCTCACCGCGCGCGGCGTGTGGGAAGGCATCTGCGAGACCGGGCGCGAGGTCTCCGTCATCCTGTTCCTCATCGCCGCCTCCGCGCCGATGGCCTGGCTCATCGTCGCGGAGGGAGTGCCCCAGGACCTTGCAGCAAGCCTCGGCGCGGCGATCTCTGACCCGCGGGTCATGATGCTCGGCCTCGTCCTCCTGATGGTGGTGGTCGGGCTGTTCCTGGAACCCGCGCCGGCGATGGTGATTCTCGTGCCGGTGATGCTGCCGATCGCCAAGACCGTTGGAATCGACCCAATTCACCTCGGCGTGGTGGTGGTGACGACGGTGATGGTGGGCCAGCTCACCCCGCCCGTCGGCGGTCTCGTTTTCATCACCGCGAGTCTCGCGCGCCTCCCCGTCTTCAGCGTCTTTTGGGCGCTGCGATGGATCTACATCGCCCTCGCCTTCGTCATCGCAGCACTCGCCCTCATCCCGGCGGTCAGCCTTTTGCTGCCGCACGCGCTGGGCTTTCTCTGATTTTCGACCAGGAGATCACTATGGCCGACCTTTCGCATGGACTGCCCGACAGCGAGGTCACGACGCGCATCGCCAACACCCGTGAGGCGCTCGCCGCAGACGGGCTTTGCGGCCTCCTTGCCTATGGCGACGCGCTGCGCACGGCCAATGTCGGCTACTTCACCGACTTCCGCCCGCTCGACGGTGTCTCCGACATTGCGATGGGGGTGGTGCTGCTGCCGGTCGACGGAGACCCGATCCTGTTCGTTGGTGGCAGCACCTTCACCTGGGCGAAGGAAGTGACGCCGTTCGAGGTGCGCGTCGTCGCCGACCTGCCGGACGCCGTCGCCGAGTTCGCACGGCGGCACGGCGGGCAGGAACTCGGCCTTGCCGGCGGGGACTACATCCCGATGCGCCTGCACAGGTCCATCGAAGGCGCGCTCGGCTCGCTCCGCCTGCGCGACACCATCGCTCTCGCCCGCGTCAAGGCGAAGAAGTCCGACTGGGAGGTCGAGCAGCTGCGCATGGCGTCCTCACTGACCGACGCCGCGATCGGCGCGATCCGCGACGCGCTGGCGGACGGTCCCCGCAGCGAGCGCGAGCTCTCGCGCGCGGCGGAGATCGCGATGCTTCAGGGCGGCGCGGACGCCGTCGGCTACCGCTCCATGGTGCAGGCCGGCCCGCGCTCGGCGCACAGTCTCGCCCTGCCGACAGACCGGATGCTTCAGCCGGGCGATCTGGTGATGACCGACATCGGTGCGCGCTATCGCGGCTACGTCGCGGACGGCGGGCGCGGCTTCGGCTACGGAGAGCTCGACGAGGCGCACCAGAGCGTCATCGACGCCTCGGTGGGCGCCGTCGAGGCGGGCCTTGCCGCTGTGCGGCCCGGCATCACCGCCGACGCGCTGAACGCGGTCATCCAGTCCAGCCTGGTGGAATCGGGCTACGCCGACTACTCCAACGAGGCCAAGGGCCACGGCACCGGGCACGGCACCGGCATGGACCCCGAGGAGGAGCTGCCGTGGATCGCCCCCGGCCAGACGACCGTGCTCGAGAAGAACATGGTCTTCACGCTGAAGGCGACCATCACCGTTCCGGGCATCGGTGGGCTGCGCACGGAGCGCATCGTGCGCGTCTCGGAAACGGGATGCGACACCCTCGACCGCTTCCCCATGAAGCTGAATTTCTAAGAGAGGGCGCGACCTCCCACGGCTGTCCGGAGCGCGACGCCGCAAAATCGGGCCAATTGGCTTCCGGAGCCAGTCGGCCAGCTCCGAGAGCTGGGTCCGGCATGGCGGGCGAGGGATCACCCCGCGCACTGCATGGCACCGCAACGACCAGCGGCGTCTCTCAACTGAGACCCTGCCCAGCGAGCGGTGGACAAAGACGGCTGGCACTTGTTGGAGGCCCAAAACACGGCGGACGCTCTACGTCGAACCGCACGACCTACGACGAAGGGTGCGCGCAAAGAGGAGCGGCTATTGAATATCCGCAAACTGTCGGTACCCAGCCTGCTGGATTTCGTGACCATCGCGCGCTGCGGCAGCATCAACAAGGCTGCCCTTGAACTCAACATATCTCAGTCGTCGTTGACGCGCAGTCTGCAAAGGCTCGAGGCAAACCTGGGTGCCCAGCTAATCATCCGGTCATCGCAGGGAATTGAGCTGACCGATCTCGGCAAGCGTATGCTGGAGCACGGTTTTGCCATCCAGGAAGAGCTTCGGCAGGCGAGCACCGAGGTGGAACGCGTGTCCGGGAAGACGCCGGATCGAATCGCGATCGGCATGTCGCCCACGATCGCTCAGGCCGTCGGGCCCCGTTCGGTGCTCGCGCTGGTGCACGGCAAGTCCCAGGTTCAGGTTCAGATTGTCGAGGCCATCAAGCCGCATCTGGTCGACGAACTGACGCTCGGGAAGCTCGACATGTTTGTGGCGATGAGCAACACCGAAGAGGAACTCCCGGGGATTCAGATCGAATACTTGTTCAGCGACAGCGTCGGGCTCGTCGTGCGCCGCGAACACCCCCTCGTCGACCGCCTCGGGAAGCTCAATTGGCGCGACCTGCAAGGTTTCGGCTGGATCCTTCCGGATCTGCGCGCACGCATGCTCCACCGCGCGACCGCCCATTTCGAACGCTCCGAATTCGAGTTTCCGCGCAATGTGATCCATACGGCGTCGATCGCTTTCGCCAAACAGACCGTGCTGATCAGCGACCGGATCGCGATCGTCCCATTCAGCGTCTTCAGGAGCGAATTGCGCGCCGGACGCGCGGTTGTCCTCGAAGGGCCGTGGGCAAGCATGAGCCGGGATTTCTGCCTATACTCCCGTATCGAGAAAAACCGCTCCAGCGTGTTCGCGAACCTCAAGCGGGCATTTACCCACCATCTGCGCGCCGTTGTTTCGACGGAAAACGCGCTGGAATGACCCTGTCCGGAGTTATGATTTTTGGTCATAAGGCCGCCGGCATTTTGCATTATGCTCACCCATTCCTCGCCGCTAGGCTTTCTCCAATTCGAAGAAAACCACGAAACGCCGAGGGAGATATGCTGGATGGGCATGACTGCAGCGGAGAAGATTCTCGCGCGTGCCAGCGGCAGAAAGAGCGTGCAGCCGGGCGATATCGTCTATCCGGAGCCGGAATGGGTCATCTGCCATGACGGCTACATCGCCTCCAGCAAAGCCCAGCTCGACGAGGTCGGAATTCACAAGCTATTCCAGCCTGATCGGGTGATTCTGATCACCGATCAGTGGGGGTCGCC
>JAUIJH010000005.1 GCA_030431335.1 Alphaproteobacteria bacterium | reverse complement strand
CCCACGCTCCTGTCGGCCTGCTCGCGGGCGGCGACCACCGAAGAGGCCGCCTTCCGCATCCAGCGGCCCAACTCCAAGACGCGCGCCTCGCGCATCGTCGCGCTGGACGCCGGCTCCGAGGCGATCATGCACCGCGTCGCCAAGGACGAATGGCACGGCGCCCGCTTCTTCACCTACGGCGAGACCCGTGCGGCGCCGGACCTCGAGGACCTGCCCTACGATGCCGTGCTCGTGGGCGAAGGCGGCACCCAGTCGATGCTGTCGAACGAACTGGAAGCGGCCGACGTGGTGGTGATGATCGCCACCGAGGGCGAGAGCACCAAGGCCGCCTCGGTGATCGGCAACGCCTGCTTCGTGCGCGGCATCATGGGGGCGGGGCTGATCGTGGCGCCCGCCAGCGCCAAGGTGCGCGAGACGGTGACGGCGCTGCGGCCCTACTGCTCCGTGCTGGTGGTCGCCTCCGGCGAGGAATACGTGCCCGAGATGCTCACGGCGCTGAGAGCGTGACGCCGGCCGAGGAAGCCCGCCGCGCCGAGGAGGAGGCCGCCCGCCGCGACCTCCTCGATGCGCTCGTCATGTTGGAGCGCGTCGGCATCGTCGACTTCAACGGCCACGCGTCCACGCGCCTCGCGGACGGTCGCATCCTGATCAATTCGGGCGCCTCCGTTCGCAGCCGCCTCACGGCCGAGGACATCTCCACCATCGATGCGCGCGGCGAGAATGTGGACGGCGCCACCGCCCCGCTGGAACGCTACATCCACACCGAGATCTACACGGCCCGCCGCGATGTCGGCTCGGTGATCCACGGCCACCCCAAATGGTCCACCGTCTTGACCAGCGCGGGGGTGCCGCTGGCGCCGGTGCTGGCACAGGGCTGTCTCGTCGCCGATGCCGCCCTGATCGGCGATCCGCTCTCCATCAACACCCCCGCCCGCGGCGAGATGCTGGCAAGCGCCCTCGGCAACCGCCGCGCCGCGCTGATGCGCGCCCATGGGGTGGTGGTGGTCGGCGCCGACATGATCGAGGCGTTCGCGCTCGCCATCTATCTGGAACTCAACTGCGAGCGGCAGGTGGAGGCGGGGCGCCTGGGCGAGCCTTACGTCTTCTCCGAGGTGGAGGTGGCGGCGAGCCAGTCCGCGCTCTTCAAGCGCAACCTTTTGCGCAAGTGCTGGGACTACCACCACGCCAAATACGTGCAAGGGGAGGGTTCGGATGTGCGGTGAACTCGACGAGGGAGCCGCGATCGACGAGGAACTCCTCGCCCGCTTCCAGCTCCTTGCCAAGCGCGCCGGCGCCGCCGCCGGGGCGCCGCCCGCGGGCCTGCCCGACCTCGATGGCCCCGAAGGCCGCGGCCTTTACATGGACGGCCTGTTCAAGGCGGGCCTCACGCGCGCGCTCGCCGACGCCGAGGCCGCCGAGGGCCAGCGCGTCGATGCCGTCGCCTCCCAGGCGATTGCGTTCGCGCGCCTCGCCGGCTTCCTCGCCGGGCAGCTTCCGCCGGAGGCCGACCTCCTGCGCGCCACCATCGAGGCCTTGACCGACGGCTACGCCACCCCGCGCCGCCTCGCGGATGCCGAGCGCGCCCGCCATGCCCACGAGCACGGCCACAGCCACGACGACGGCCATGGCCATCATCACGACCACGACCATCATCACGACCACGACCACGATCATCCCCACCACCACGGCGCAGCGCCGGCGCGTCGCACCTGAAAGGATCAGCGTGAGCTCTTCGCCACTGCGTGATCCCAAATGGTGGCGCGGCCTGCTGAAGGACGGCTTCGGCGGCGACTTCTGGGCCTATCTCGCCATCGCGGCGGTCGCCGGCATCGTCGTGTACGCGGTGAAGGGGGAGGTCGATTTCGAGGTCGCGCTGCGGGAGGATTTCGGCAACCTCCTGTCTCTGGTGCCGCGCATCCTGGCGGCCATCTCCGTCGCGGGCCTGCTGTGGGCGATGCTGCCGCGCGAAAAGCTCGTCAGCGTGATCGGCCGCGAATCGTCCTGGCGCGGCCTCTTGATGGCGACGTTCGCCGGCTCCATCACGCCCGGCGGCCCGTCTTCGGCCTTTCCGCTGCTGGCGCTGCTCGCCGGCGCGGGGGCCGACCGGGGCGCGCTCGTCGCCTACATCACCGCCTGGTCGACGCTGGGGCTGCAGCGCATCCTGGTGTGGGAGGTGCCCTTCCTGGGCCCCGAATTCGCGATCACCCGCTACCTCGTCACGCTGCCCTTGCCGATCATCGCCGGGCTGATCGCGCGCCGCCTGCCGTTCGAGTTGCACCTGCGTGCGCTGCCCGACGAGCGCGCCTCCGGCCAAAAGCGCGAGCGGGAGACGCACCCGTGAGCTTCGGCGTCTTCGTTCTTTGGGCGCTCCTGGCGGTGCTCCTCGTGATGGCGGTGCAGGATGCCGACACGCTGGACCGGGCCCTGGAGCGGGCGCTGAAACAGTTTGCGCTGCTGGTGCCGCGCATGGTGTGCGCCATCGTCGCGTCCGGTTTTCTCGCCCACCTGATCCCGGCCGAGGCGATCTCCACGTTTCTCGGCCCCGAATCGGGGATCGTCGGGGTGTTCGTGGGCACGCTCACCGGTCTCATCGTGCCGGCGGGGCCGGTGATCGTGTTTTCCATCGCGGCCGTGTTCGCCCAGGCGGACGCGTCGGTGGCGGCGCTCATCGCCTTCCTCACCTCGTGGAGCCTGTTCACGGTCCACCGCGTCTTCATGTACGAGCTGCCGCTGCTCGGCCCCAGCTTCCTGCGCCTGCGCATCGTCTCAGTGGCCGCGATGCCGTTAATCGCCGGCCTCATCGCCCTCATCATCGGATCAATCGTAGAAATAACCCCGACCGGCCGTCCATAATTGCCGTCGGGTCAACGGGAGGACCTAATGGACAAGAAGATCGACAACTATACGAAGTATCAGTCGGACGTCATCGTCGACCTTTTGCACCACTACGACTTTCCCTATATCGCCATGAACCCTGGCGCGAGCTTCCGCGGGTTGCACGACAGCATCGTCAACTACGGTGGCAACCAGCCGGAGCTCCTGGTGTGCCAGCACGAAGAGATCGCGGTGCAGATCGCGCACGGCTACGCGCGCGCCACCGGCAAGCCGATGGGCGTGATCCTGCACAACCTCGTGGGCATGCTGCATGCGCAGATGGCCGTCTACTACGCCTACATCGACCGCGCGCCGATCTTCATCATGGGCGCCACCGGGCCGATGCACGAAGGCAAGCGCCGGCCGCACATCGACTGGTCGCACTCCGCCCTCGTCCAGGGCGAATCGATGCGCAACTACACCAAGTGGGACTACCAGCCGACCGCCATCGAGGGCGTCCCGGAAAGTTTCATGCGCGCCTACTCCACGATGGTGACCGAGCCGGCCGGCCCGATCTACATGTGCTACGACGCCTGGCTGCAGGAGGCGCCGCTCGAGATCGAGCCGGAGATGCCGCCCAAGAACATGCAGATCGCGCCTTCGCCGGCGGCCGCCGATCCCGCGACGCTGGAGAAGATCGTCGACCGGCTGCTCACGGCTGAAAATCCGCTGATCCTCACCGACTATATTGGCCGCAACGAGGGCAACTTCGAAAAGCTGGTGACGCTCGCCGAGACCCTCGGCGTGGCGGTCTGGGACGTCAACAACGCGCTGTGCTTCCCCAACCGGCACCCGCTCAACCTGTCCATGGACAAGGACTTTCTCACCAACGTCGACGCCATCCTCGGCCTCGACGTGCGCGACTGGGAGAAGCCGACCGCCAAGCTCCAGAGCACCACGCGCGAAGTCACCCAGGTGGTGCCGGAGACGTGCGACTGGATGGAGGTGGGCTTCGCCGAGATCGGCATGTCGTCGTGGGCGTTCGATTATGGCCGCTACCGCCCCAAGGTGCACATCGCGCTGGGCGACCCGCGCCTCGCGATGCCGCAGATGACCGAAATCGCCGCCGCCCGCCTCGCCGCCGACCCAGCGCTGGCGGAAAAGGTGGAGGCGCGCAAGAAGCGCTTCGGCGAGCGCCACGCCAAGAACTTCGCGAAATATGCCGAAGACGCGAAGAAGGACCGCGATACGTCGCCCTTGCAGCTCGGCCGTCTCGCCGAAGAGGTGTGGGACGTCATCAAGGACGAGGACTGGGTGTGCTCCACCGGCACCTTGCGCAACTGGGCGCGCAAGCTGTGGGACTTCGACAAACCTTACCGCCACGGCGGCGAATCGCTCGGCACCTCGACGCAGATCGGCATGTCGCTGGGCGTCGCGCTCGCCTACAAGAACACGGACAAGGTGGTGGTGGCGCTGCAGCCCGACGGCGATCTGATGTTCGACGCCGGCGCGCTGTGGACGGCGGCCAAGCACCGCATCCCGCTCCTCATCGTGATGTTCAACAACCGCGCCTACTTCAACGACTGGGAGCACCAGATCCGCATGGCGCGGCTGCGCGGCACCGATGAGAGCCTCGCCTATCTCGGCATGGACATCTTCGACCCGGAGCCCGACTTCGCGACCATCGCCAAGGGCATGGGCGTGTGGGCCGAGGGGCCGATCGAAAAGCCCGAGGAGGTCGGCCCGGCGCTGCGGCGCGCGCTGGCGGAGGTCAAGGCCGGGCGTCCGGCGCTGGTCGACGTCATCACGCAGCACCGTTGAGGGGAGGGGCCATGAGCATCGAGCGCTATCACACGGGCGCCCGCATCAGCCGGGTGGTGGTGCACAACGGCACGGCCTATCTCGCCGGGATCCTCGCGCTGAAACGGCGCGGGGGCACGGTCACCGAGCAGACCGAGGACATCTTGGCGATGATCGACAGGCTGCTCGCCGAAGCCGGCACCGACAAGACGCGGCTGCTGCAGGCGACGGTCTACCTCGCCGACATCCGCACCGCCGAAGAGATGAACGCGGTGTGGGAGGCATGGCTGCCGGAGGGCTGCGCACCGGCCCGCACCACCATCGAGGGCAAGCCGACCGACCGCGCGCACGCGGTGAAGATCTCGGTCATCGCCGCCCTTCCCTAAGGGCGGCCGGAAGCCGGGGCGCTCAGCAGGCGCCCTGGCCGATGGCCTTCTTCTGTTCGTTCAGATATTCGATCTGCGCCTTGTAGGTGCGGGTGAGGCACGCCTCGTCCGCGCCGCAGGCGGCGCGATCGGCGAGAAACTGGCGCTGGCTGTCCGTCAGCACGCCCTGCATGCCCATCATCGCACAGCGTTTCGCGCCCTGGTAGGCGCGCGCCATCTTGTCGTCCAGCCTCGACAGGGTGGGGGAGGCGCACACGGCGTGCTCGTCCGCGGCCGTCGCCTTCGAGCAATCGAAGCTCTGCGCCCGGCCAGGCCCCGCCGCAAGCGGCAGCGCCGCCAGTGCGAGAGCGATCGTGAGAGAGATGAATGGCCGCGCCATGGGGAATCCTCGCTATTTGCTCGTGGCACCATAGCGAGGATTGGCGCGGAGCATATGGCCGCCGGTCAATCCGCCGGCGGCACCCACACGTCTTCGAAGCCCTTGGCGGGCTCGAGCTGATCGAACCAGTCGAGCCCGATCGCCTTCATGATGCGGCTGTTGCACACCACCACGCGGGCTTCCACGTTGGAGGTGTTGACGCGCTTATGCGCCACGTAGGGCGGGATGTAGATGAAATCGCCCGGTCCCCACTCGAAGGTCTTGGGCTTGGTGTCCCACTGCCAGACGAACTCGTCCTTGCAGTCGAAGTGCACGTCGTAGTGCAGGTCGTGCCCGGTCCCCTCGATGACGAACGCCACCTCCTCGGTGAGGTGCCGGCTGGTGCCGGTGGCCTCGTTCGCCGCAATGAACTGCATGTAGATGTCGATGCAGCATTCCTTGGTGTTCATCCGCTCATTGATGATGTGCTTGATGAGGCCGTCGGCGGAACGCTCCATCGGCATCTCGTTCCATTTGACGACGTTCATCCGCTCTTTGTATTCGCGGCGGAATTCCTGGCTCGCCTTGAGCGCCTCCTGGTAGAAATTGACCTCGGGGGCGCCTTCCCTGGCGCGTTGCCGCTCGACCGAGTCGGCGAAAGTGACGGGATCTCGCATCGTGTCCTCCCTCAAAGGCTCGCCGGCGGCGCATAGTCCTCGTGCCCGGGCACGGGGGTCTTCGGCGGATAGTCCACCACTTTCTGGAAGATCATGTGCATGAACAGGAACAGCGGTTTCGCCTTCATGATGAGGACGATGGTTTCATCGTCCGGATCGTCGGCGAGGTGCTGGTGCACGCACGCGTTCTCCACGATCAGCGCGTCGCCCGCTTCCCAGGGGATGGTGCGCCCGTCGTGGATGTCGTGGCCGCGGCCCTTCAGCACGAAGAAGACGGCCGAGTTCATGTGGCCGTGCTTCTGGCCGTAGCCGCCCGGCGCGAACGCGTCCACATGCGTCTCGATCGACTGGGCGACCTTGCACGCCTGCGGATTGATCACCTTCTTGCCGAAATTCTGCGGGCCGCCCTTCCACTTCATCGCGCCGGTCTTGTAGATGCGCGGCTGGCTGTAGAGCTCGTCCTTGAGCTCGCCGTAGGTGCCTTCCAGCGCCCGCACGAAGGTGCGCTTCTTCGACCAGCGCTCCCAGACCACTTCATTGTCGCTGTTGTGGCCGACGCCCGCCTTCACCCTGTTGTCTTCCGACATGGGCCGTCCTCCCGTTTCACGCCGTTTGGCGGCACGCTAGCCGCGCGCCGCGTTCGCGTCAACGGACCGACGTTCCGCATAGGGGAACATCAATCCGAAAGTGCGCCCTCTTCCGGGCTCATCGCGCCATAAATTCCGCCCAGATATTCGGCTTCCGCGCCATAGAGCAGCGCCTTCACCTTGTCGGGACCGAGCGTTTTGACGAGCTGGTCGATCTGGCCGAACAGCGGCAGCGGCGTCCTCGCCGACTGCGCCAGGTCGAGCGCCACGTCCATGTCCTTCTCGTGCCAGGTGAACTTGGTGCCGTCCCAGCGCTCCAGGGTGATGTTCTTGCCGGGGCATTTCAGCAGCACCTCGCGCATGTGCTGCGCGTCGATGCCGTAGCGCTTGGCCAGCAGCAGCACCTCGTAGTTGGCGCAGCAGGCGGCCCAGTGGAGCATGTTGTTGCACGTCTTCGCGAGCTGGCCGGCGCCGAGCGGGCCGACGTGCTCCACGAAGCGGGAATAGGCCTCCAGGCCCGGGCGCGCCTTCTCCACGTTCTCCTTCGAGCCGCCGCACAGCGTGCCGAGTTCGCCCTTGATGGCGCCCTGCAGGCCGTAGACCACCGGCGCGTCGATGAAGCCGACGCCCTTCGCCGCACAGTCCGCGCCCAGCTCGCGCATGGTGTCGGGATGGTTGGTGGCGGCGATGGCGATCACCGATCCGGGCCGGACGCCGGCTTCCAGCAGCGCATGCGTCACGCTGCGCGATTGAGCGTCCGACACCACCACGACCACGAAGAGCTCCGCCTTGCCGGCGACCTCCTCCAACGACGCAATGGGCGTCGCGCCGGTCTCGGCCGAGGCGGCGAGGCGATCCGCGTCGATGTCGTTGGTGAATACCTCGTGCCCGGCCGCGACCATGTGGCCGGCCATCGCCTTGCCCATCGCACCCACACCGATGACTGCCGCCTGCATCGCTCACTCTCCCTATCGTTCCGATTGCGCCACAGAACCCGGCCCGCCCCCAAAGGGGAAGTCGCGATCCGTTTTAACGCAGAGAGCAATTCGACTTTTCGCTCACCCCCAGCCCGCCGCATCTGCCGCGATGACGGCGCGGGGCGGTTCGTGGCGCGGGGCGTTGGCGGCGCGACACGGGAGAGGCGGACGGCGCGTTGCGCCGGCATCGTTCGTTAAGACGGGCGAGGGGCGTTCCCCCCTCGCGCTCCCTCCGCCTCGCCGGCGGGCAGGGTTCCAGCCCCTTTCGTCCCTACGGGACGGGCCGAAACCCTGCTTCGATGCTGGGCCGGGCCGCGGCAAGGTCAAGGGGTGAGAAGGGCTGCGCCCCCGTCCTCGCCATGCTCGCCCTGCGGGCTGCGCGTGGCTGCGGGCGGCCCCGTGACCTTGCCGCGGCCCTCTTCGCGCCCGCTGGCGACGGCAGAGCTATTGGACGAGCTTCGCTGTAAGATCGGATCGGTCTGATTGCAGGCACGGGTGCGCTGCTACCGTGCCGTTTGCGCGAGAGCGGCAACGAAATGCCGCCGAAGCGAGGAGGGGCGCCGTGTCGATGCTCGATGCCGCCGTACAGGGACTGATCGGCATCCTGCAATGGAAATCGATCGCCATGATGCTGATCGGCATCACGATCAGCTGCACGCTGGTCGCCATGCCCGGCATCGGCTCGAAGACGGCCATCGCGCTGCTGCTGCCGTTCGCCTTCGGCCTCGAGAAATACGCCGCCATCGCGCTGATCGTCTCCGTCTGGGCGGTCAGCAACACGGCCAACTCCATCACCTCGATCCTGTTCTCCGTCCCCGGCGGCTCGGGATCGCAGGCGACCATCCTCGACGGCTATCCCATGGCGCAGCGCGGCGAAGCGGCGCGCGCGCTATCGGCCGCCTTCACCGCCTCGGCCATGGGCGGCGTCTTCGGCGCCCTCGTCCTGCTGGCCGCCATCCCGGTGGTGAAGCCGCTCGTCCTCCTCCTTGGCCCCCCCGAGTTCTTTGCCCTGGTGATGCTGGGGGTGGCGATGGTGGGCGCGCTGTCGGGCCGCTCGCCGCGCAAGGGCATCGCCGTCGGTGCGCTCGGTCTCCTCATCGCGATGATCGGCGTCCACCGCATCACCGGCATGCCGCGCTACACGTTCGACGTGCTCTACTTCTTCGACGGCATCCCGCTGATCCCCGTCACCATCGGCCTGTTCGCGATTCCGGAAATCCTCTTCCTCGTCACGCGCGGCAGCACCGTCTCCTCGGTGGAACTGGGCGATCTGTCGGCCGGGCGGCGGCAGGGCATCGCCGATGCGTTTCAAAACTGGTGGCTCGTGATCCGCGCCAGCCTCGTGGGCGTGTGGGTCGGCATCATCCCCGGCCTCGGCTCGTCGGTGGCGGACTGGTTCGCCTACGGCTACGCGCGCCAGACCTGTCCCGGCGCGTCCGAAACCTTCGGCAAGGGCGACGTTCGCGGCGTCATCGCCGTCGATGCGGCGACCAACGCCAAGGAGGGGGGCTCGCTTATCCCTACGCTCGCCTTCGGCATTCCCGGTTCGTCGACGCTGGCGCTGATCTTCGGCGGCCTCGTGGTGGTGGGGGTCACGCCCGGGCGCGAGATCCTGACGACGCAGCTCGACGTCACTTTCTCGCTGATCTGGCTCCTCATCATCTCCAGCGTGCTCACCTCGGTGCTGTGCCTCATTTTCGTGCGCCAGTTCGCGATGGCGACGCGGCTGCGCCACACGCTGCTCGCGCCGACGATCCTGTCGATGTCGGTGATCGGCGCCTTCGCCGCGTCCAACCGGCTGGAGGACGTCGGCGTGATGCTGGTCTTCGGCGTGCTCGGCTACGTCATGCGCCTCACCGGTTGGCCGCGGCCGCCGCTGCTTCTCGGCCTCGTCCTCGGCCCGTTGGCGGAGCGCTACATGTGGACGTCCTACCAGCTCTACGAGGGCTGGTTCCTGCTGCGGCCGGGGGTCCTCATCATCTTCGCCCTGTCCTTCGTGGCGCTCGCGGGTCCGCGCCTCATCGTCCGGTGGCGGCGCGGCCGGGCGGCTGTCCCGAGGGCGTCGTGAGGGCGGTGATGCCAAGGGCGCGCAGCCTCTTCACGGTCGCGCTGATCGGGGTGTTCGCGGCCGCCGTCGCGCTGGTGTGGGACATGCCGCTGCAGGCCCGGCTGTTCCCGTTCACGGTGTGCGCGGTGGCGCTGCCGCTGCTCGTCTGGCAGCTCGTGGTGGAGAGCGTGCCCTCGCTCGCCAACGCGGACTCCAGCGATTCGGGCGTCGATTTCGCCGCCAGCGAGGAAGAGAAAAGCCGTGTCGGCCAGCTGCGTGCGGCCGAGTTCTTCGTCTGGCTGTTCGTCTTCTGCCTGGCCCTGTGGGGGCTCGGCTTTCGCGTCGCGATCCCGGTGTTCATGCTGTCGTTCATGCTGCGCCACGGCGAACGGCTGCTCGTTGCGGGCCTGTTCGCCTTCGGCGGCTGGGCCGCGACCAACTACGTCTTCGGCAAGGCGCTGATGCTGCCCTTGCCCACCGGCGCGCTCTGGCGGGCCATCGGGGTGACCTGACCAAACAAAAAACGGGAGGAACGAAGCATGCTGAACACAATCAAGCGCCTCGCGCTCACCGCCGCGCTCGCGGTCGTCGGCGCGAGCGGAGCGGTCGCGCAGGCTGACTTTTCCGGCGAGACGGTCAACGTCTATATCCGCTCCTCCGCCGGTGGCGGCTATGACGACTATGGCCGGTTGATCGCGCGGCATCTGGGCAAGTATCTGCCCGGCAAGCCGGACGTGGTGGCCGTCAACAAGCCCGGCGCCGGCGGCATCGTGGCGGCCAACTACATGGCCCGCCAAGCCAAGCGCGACGGCACCGAGATCGCCATCCTCGACCGCGGCGTCGCCTTCGCCCAGCGGCTCAAAAAGCCCGGCATCGCCTACGACGTGCGCGAGCTGGAGCCCATCGGCAGCGCCGAAAGCGAGGCCTACGCGTTCATGGTGAGCGGCGACACGCCGGTCGAGACCATCGAGGACCTCTTCGCCTATGACGGCAAGCTGCGCTTCGCCACCACCGGCCCCGGCTCCGATTCGTGGCGCTATGGCGAACTGCTGATCGGCTGGGGCGCTCCCATCGAGCAGATCGGCGGCTACGAGGGCACGTCCGAAAAGCTGCTGGCCGTCGCTCGCGGCGAGGTGCAGGGCACCTCCGGCAGCTATGGCAGCATGATCGACGCGGCCGAATCGGAAGGCTTCAAGTTCATCGGCTCGTTCGGCACCGTGCGCCAGCTGCCGGACCTGGGAAAATTCGTCACGATCGTGCCGGAGGGCGACAAGGCGCTCTACACCGTCGCCACCGCGTCGCTCGAGGCCGGCCGGCCGTTCTTCGCGCCGCCCGGCGTGCCGGAAGAGCGCCTCGCCGCGCTGCGGGAAGCCTTCCGCGCGGCGTTGGACGATCCCGACCTCAAGGCCGAGGCGGAGCTTGCGGGCCGCGACGTCTCATACCTGTCGCCGGAGGAGATGAAGACCCTCTACGCGGAGATCCTCAACGCGCCCGACGAGGTGATCGCCAAGTTCGGCGAGGACTGAGCGCGGACATTTTACGGCGGTTTTGCGGGGTTTTGCGTCCCGCAAAACCGAATTGGCTTGACGGGCGGCCGAGCCAGACGGATGCTATCTCGAAATAACACTAAGAAAAATTTCGGGAGAGTGCGTCCGATGGACATCAAGAGCCTGCGTCTGTTTCTGGGCATCCGCAAATACGGCAGCATCACCAAGGCGGCCGAGCATCTGCACATCGCCCAGCCGGCGTTGGGTATCCACCTGCGCAAGTTGGAGGAGGAGCTCGGCGCGCGCCTGGTCGAGCGCCATTCGCGCGGCGTGACGCCGACCGAAGCGGGCGAATTGCTGGCCGAACACGCCGAAATCCTGCTGCGCCAGTTCTCCCGCGCCAAGCAGGAATTGATGGACTATTCACGCCATGCGCGCGGGCGGGTGTCGATCGGGCTGACCTCCTCCACCATCCACGCCATGTCCAACGACCTCCTCGCCACCATGCGCGATCGCTACCCGGAAGTGTCGGTGTCGTTGACCGAATCGCTCAGCGACACGCTCGTCAACATGCTGCTCGACAACCGCATCGACATGGCGCTGACCTATTCGCAGGCCGATATCGCCGAGATCGAGTTCGTGCCGCTGGCGACGGTCGCCATCTATTTCGCCTATCCCGCGGCGGAACTGGGCAAGCGCGGGCCATCCATCACGCTGGACGAGGTGCTCGACCATCCGCTGATCCTGCCGAGCGAGGGCTACGCCTTCCGCCAGATCTTCGAGCAGGCGGCGGCCCAGATCGGCAAGCCCATCAAGCTCGCCGTCGAGATCGACAGTGCCGCACCGGCGCGCGACCTCGTCAACGCGGGCTTCGGCTACGCGGTCAAGCCGCTCGGCTCCATGAGCTGGGAGGTGCAATCGGGCAATCTCGGCGCGGCGTTGATCACCGACCCCACCATCGAGCGCACCCTCTACGTGGCCTCGGCGACGGACCGGCCGATCACCAAGGCGTTCGAGGTGACCTACGACACCATGAAGGAGGTGGTGACCCAGGCCGCCACCTCGCGCAATCTCGGCTGGCGCCTGCGCCGCCGCGAAGAGGCCGACGCCCAGACCGAAGCCGAAGCCGCCTGACACTCACGCTGGCGGGCGCCCCGGCCAGCGCTTCGGCGCCCGAATCAGCCCTCGCGGCGGGCCCTGGCGATGGCCTGCCACACGCGGTGCGGCGTCGCCGGCATGTCGAACTCGGTGATGCCGAGCGGGGCGAGCGCGTCCACGATCGCGTTCATCACCGCCGGCAGCGAGGCGACGCACCCGGCCTCGCCCACGCCCTTGGCGCCCAGAATGTTGGAGGCGGTGGGGATCGGCAACGTCTCGGTCGCGAACATCGGCAGATCGTCCGCCCGCGGCATGGCGTAGTCCATGAACGAGCCGGTCACGAGTTGCCCCGTCTCCTCGTCCCACAGAAGCTCCTCGAACAGGATCTGCCCCGCGCCCTGGGCGATGCCGCCGTGGATCTGTCCGTCCAGCAGCATCGGGTTGAGCACGGTGCCGAAATCGCCGACGACGGTGTAGCGCGAAAAGGCGACCGCCCCGGTCTCGGGGTCGATCTCCACCTCGGCGATGGCGCACGAGTTGGGGAAGGCGTTCTGGGCCACCTTGTAGCTCTCCTCGACCGCCAGCGTCTCGAGCCGGCCGGTCTCCGCCGCGTTCGCGGCGATCTCCGCCCAGCCCACCGAGCGGTCGGTGCCGACGATGGCGAAGCGGCCCTCGGCGAACTCGATGTCGTCCTCCGATGCCTCCAGCGCGTCCGCCGCGATGGGCCGGGCCGCCTTGATCAGCGCCTGCCCCGCGAGCTGCGTGACGCCGCCGCCCACCGCCGAGGAGCGCGAGCCGGCCGTGCCGCCGCCGTCGTGCAGCGCGTCGGTGTCGCCCTGCACGAAGGCGATTTTGTCTAGCCCCAGCCCCAGCACGTCGCCCACCACCTGGCGGAACACCGTCTCGTGGCCCTGGCCGTGGCTGTGGGTGCCGATGGTCAGCTCCACGTCGCCGTCCTGCCGCAGCTTGAGGCGGGCGTTCTCGCCGCGCGCCGGCCCGCCGGCACTTTCGATGGAGCAGGCGACGCCGATGCCCGCCAGGAGCCCGCGCGCCTTGGCCGCCTCGCGCCGGGCCTGGAAGCCGGCGTGGTCGGCCGCCTCGAGCGCGCGGTCAAGCACGGCGGCGAAGTTGCCGCTGTCGTAGGTGTAGGTGAGGGCGGTCTTATAGGGCATCGCATCGGGCGGGATCATGTTGAGCCGCCGCAGGGCGATGGGGTCGCGCCCGGTCTCGCGGGCGGCCCGGTCGATGATCCGCTCGATGATGTAGCTGGCTTCCGGCCGGCCCGCGCCGCGATAGGCGGCGGCCGGGTTGACGTTGAGCATCACCCCGTCGACTTCGACGTGGATCACCGGGAGCTGGTAGACGCCGGCGAGGACGCCCAGATTGTTGGTCGCCGGGCCGACGCTCACCTGCGCATGGTAGGCGCCGAGGCCGTAGAGCGTGTGCACCTTGAGGCCGACGAAACGGCCCTCTGCGTCGAGGCCGAGCTCGGCCGTCGCCAGCGTGTGGCGGCCCTGGTCGTCGCTCTGGAAGGATTCGGAGCGGTCCGAGCGCCACTTCACCGGGCGGCCGAGCCGGCGCGCGGCCCACAGCACCAGCGCCTGCTCCTGGAGCGTGGTGGAGCGGTTGCCGAACCCGCCGCCCATATCGGGCGCGATGACGCGAATCTGTTCGGCAGGCACATGCAGAATGTCTTGCGCCAGCGTGTTCTTGATCCGCCAGGGCGACTGGGTGGGGGTGGTGAGCGTGTAGCGCCCGCTCGCGGCGTCGTATTCGCCGAGGTGCGCGCGCGGTTCCATCGGCGCCGGCTGCACGCGGCTGATCTTCAGCGACAGCCGTGTCACGTGGGCGGCGCCCGCGAGGGCCGCGTCGGCCGCCGCCGCGTCGCCCTTTTCGAAGTGGAACAGCAGATTGTCGTCCCATCCGGGCTCGGCCGGCGGGGCGGTGCCGTCGCGCACCGCTTCCAGCGTGGTGACGGCGGGCAGGGAATCGATGTCGACCGTCACGAGCTCGGCCGCGTCGCGCGCCTGCTGCAGCGTCTCGGCCACCACGAAGGCGACCGGATCGCCCACGTGGCGCACCCGGTCCGTGGCGAGAATGGCCCGGTGAGGCACGCGCATCGGGCTGCCGTCGGCCAGCGGCATGGCGCTCGCCGGCTCGAAGGTGCCGAGCCCGTCCGCCGCCGCGTCCGCCGCCGTGAGCACGGCAAGCACGCCCGGCGCGGCCTCCGCGGCGCTGGTGTCGAGCCCGGTGAGATAGCCGTTCGCCTCCGGTGAGCGCACGACCATGCCCCACACCATGCCTTCGGGCGCGAAATCGTCCGTAAACGCGCCACGGCCGGAGATGAGGCGGGGATCCTCGACGCGTTGGACGGATTGCCCCACGAGGCGGCCATTCATGTCCATAGAAGCTCGCACCCTCCCTTAGTTCGTTGGCGACGCCACGGATGTGACGGCGTTTTGGGCCGCTCGGCAGCGCAAACCACGAGCCGGTGCCACATCAGCCCCTACACCACCGCGGCCGGCCCCGGTCAGATGAGCTTTGTCTTGGTGGGGCAGAATTTCGGTTTTTGCCGTGCCGCCGCCGGAAGGAGTTCATAGCCCGGTAGTGGCAAGAGGCAAGGGATGCAAACGCTTACAATCGGCGTCGATACCGGCGGCACGTTCTGCGACTTCGTCGTGTTCGACGAGGCCGCCAACACCGTTTCGGTGTTCAAGGAGAGTTCGACGCCCGATGCGCCCGACCGGGCGATCCTGGCCGGGCTGCAGCGGGCGCTCGCCGGCCGTCCCGCCAGCGACATCGGCCTGTTCCTGCACGGCACCACCGTCGCAACCAATGCGCTGCTGGAGGGCAAGGGCGCGCGGGCCGGCCTCGTCATCACCGAAGGGTTCCGCGGCATCTACGAGGTGCAGGAGCAGGCGCGCCCCTACGGCGCACCGACGTTCGACCTCCACTACCGGCGCCCGCCGCTGCTGGTGCCGGCCCGCCGCACGGTGGAGGTGCGCGAGCGCGTCGGCGCCGACGGCACGGTGGTCACCCCGTTCGACGAGGCGAGCGCGCGCGCCGCGCTGGAGACGCTGCGGGCGGAAAAGGTGGAGGCGATCGCGGTCTGCTTCCTGTTCTCCTTCCTGCACAGCGCGCACGAGGAGCGCATTCGCGAACTCGCCGCGGAGATCCTGCCCGGCGTGCCGGTGTCGCTGTCGAGCGCGCTGGCACCCGTGATCCGCGAATATTATCGCCTGTCCACCACGGTGGCCAACGCCTACCTGGAGCCCGTGGTCGGCGCCTATCTCGACCGGCTCGACAGCGCGCTGACCGAGCGCGGCACGGCAACCCCGCAGCGTTACCTGATGCTGTCCAACGGTGGCGCGGCCCCCATCGCCAAGGCGGGCCACCAGGCGGCGGCGACGGTGCTGTCGGGCCTTGCCGGCGGCGTCATCGGCGCGGCCACCATCGGGCGGGCGGCCGGGCGCGATAACGTCATCGCCTTCGACATGGGCGGCACCAGCTGCGACGTGGCCGTTATCGTCGGCGGCGAGCCGGAGCGGCGCCAGCGCGCCGAGATCGCCGGCCGCCCGCTGGCGCTGCCGACACTCGGCGTGGAGACCCTGTCGGCGGGCGGCGGCACCATCGCCCGCGTCGACGCGGCGGGCCTGCTCGAGGTCGGCCCCGACAGCGCCGGCGCCGTCCCCGGCCCGGTCTCCTACGGCCGCGGCGGGATGCAGCCCACCGTGACCGACGCCAACGTCGTGCTCGGCTATCTCGGCGGCGAGGCGGCGCTCGCGGGCACCCTCAAGCTCGACGTGGCCGCCGCCCGTGCGGCGCTCGCCGAGCGCCTCGCCGCGCCGCTCGTGCTCGACGCCGACCGCGCCGCGATGGGCGTCCTCAAGCTGATCGACGTCAAGATGGCCGAGGCGGTGCGGGCGATGGCCACCGGGCGCGGCCTCGATCTGCGCGACTTCACGCTGATCGCCTTCGGTGGGGCGGGGCCGCTCCATGCGGTGCGCATCGCCGCCACGCTGGGCATCGCCGAGGTGCTGGTGCCGCCATACCCCGGCGTCACCTCCGCGCTGGGGCTGCTGTCGGCCGACGTGCGCTATGAGCGCATCCGCTCCGCTCCGACGATGCTGGAGGCGACCACCGGCGAGGCCGTCGCCGCCATCGCCGCCGAACTCGCGGGCGACCTGGCCGAGGCGCTCGCCGCCGACCGCTTCGAGCCGGCGCAGACCGTGCTGATCGCCGCCGTCGATCTGCGCTACGAGGGCCAGGGCTACGAGGTGACCGTGCCGCTCGAATGGGAGCCCGGCGCGCCCGTCGACCTTGCGGACCTGCGCGCCCGTTTCGACGTGCTCCACCGCACCCGCTTCGGGCACGGGGCGGAGAACGCGCGTGTCGAGCTGATGGCGGTGCGCATGTCGGGCGTCGGCCTCGTCGCCAAGCCCAACCTCGCACGCCCGGCACCCGCGAGCGGCCCGGTCGACGCGGCCGAGACCGCCCGCCGCCCCGTCGCCTTCGAGGTGGACGGCGCGCTGGCGTGGCTCGAAACGCCGATCTTTGCGCGCGCCGGCCTCGCGCCGGGCCACGCCTTCACGGGGCCGGCCATCGTGGAGCAGGGCGACACCACCACTTTGATCGAGCCGGGCGCACGCGTGGTGGTGGACGCGGTCGGCAATCTCATCGTCACCATGGAAAGGGGGGCGTCATGAGCGCGCTCGACGCCGTTTCGGCGCAGATCATCGGGGCCAGCGCCGCCGGCATCGTGCGCGAGATGCAGGAGGCGCTGTTTCGCACCGGCTACTCCACCATCATCCGCGAAAGCCAGGACGCAAGCTGCGCCATCCTCCTGCCGGACGGCACGCTCGGCGCGCAGCACGTGGTGCTCCCTCTTCACATCGGCGCCTTTCCGGCGTCGCTTGCCGGCGTCCTCGCCCGCTACCCGCGCGAGGAGATGGCGCCCGGCGACGCCTTCCTGGTCAACAGCCCCTACGAGGGCGGCAGTCCGCATGCGCCCGATTTCGCCGTCCTGATGCCGGCCTTCCTCGGCGAGCGGCTGATCGGCTTCACCGCGTCCATCGCCCACAAGTCCGATATCGGCGGGCCGGTGCCCGGCAGCTGCTCGGGCCAGGCGCGCGAGGTGTTCAACGAGGGCCTGCAGATCCCGCCGGTGCGCATCGCGGCCGGGGGCACGATCAACCGCGAGATCGAGGCGATGATCCGCGCCAACAGCCGCGCGCCGGAGCTGGTGATGGGCGATGTGCGCGGACAGATCGGCTGCTGCGAGGTGGGCGCGCGCCGCTTCGCCGCCACCGCCGAGCGTTATGGCGAGGCGACCGTGCTCAGCGCGCTCCAGCTCCTGCAACAGGCCGCCACCGCGCGCCTCAAGGCGACCTTCGCCGAGTGGCCCGACGGCGTGGCGCAGGCCGAGCGGGCGCTGGAATCGGATGGCGTGCGCAAGGACACGCCCGTTGCCATCCGGGTGCGCGCGGCGCTGCACGGGGAACGCCTCGTGTTCGACTTCACCGCCTCCGACGACCAGGCGGCCGGCCCCGCCAACATCCGCCCGCCCACGGTTCGCGCCGCCTGCGCCTACGCGCTGATCGCGCTCACCGACCCGCGCCAGCCCGTCAACGGCGGCCTGCTCGATGCCTTCGAGGTGGTGACGCGCCCCGGCTCCGTGCTCGATCCGCGCTTTCCCGCGCCGATGAACACCTACAACGCCACCGTCCACGCCGTGATCAACGCCGTGTTCGAGGCGCTGGCCGGGCTCGCCCCGGAAGCCGCGCGGGCCGATGGCTCCGACAGCCGCTCGCTGCTGTTCGGCCTGCCCGCCGACCGCCCCGATCCGCGCGCGCGTGCCTACGTCCAGTACGAGATCTTCGCTGGCGGCACCGGCGCGCGAGCGGGCCTCGACGGGCTGACCGGCAGCCACGTCAACCAGACCAACGGGCGCATCGCCCCCATCGAGGTGATCGAGACGGAGTTTCCGGTGCGCATCGGCCGCTTCGAGCCGATCCCCGATTCGGGCGGTGCGGGCACCTTCCGCGGCGGCCTCGCCTTCCGCCGCGAATACGAGGTGCTGGCCGAGGCGATGCGGCTGTCGGTGCGCTCCAGCAAGCACGTCATCCCGCCGCAGGGCCACGCGGGGGGCGAGCCCGGCCGCTGCGGCGATGCCCTGGTGAACCCTGACGCCGATGCCACCCGCCTCGCGGCGCGCGCTTCCGACATCACCCTGTCGCGCGGCGACGTGGTGCGCCTCGACACCCCCGGCGGCGGCGGCGTCGGCGACCCCCTCGCGCGCGATCCGGCCGCGGTCCTCACCGATGTTCTGGACGGCTATGTGACGCCGGCGGCGGCCGAGGCGGTGTACGGCGTGCGGTTTCGCGACGGTGCGCCGGCGAAAGGGATCGACGAGGCGGCAACCCAAGCGGCTCGCCGCGTCGAGCCGCCGGCACGGCGGGTCGCCGTGACCTGAGGGCGGCCGCGAAGGGCACGCCGGTCAGCCAGGGCGACGCGGGACGATGGGTTGGCCGTGCGGGGTCGCGGCGGCGGCCTGGCGCCAGGCCTCGCGCTCGGCGGCGAGTTCCTCGGGCGGCGCCATCGCCGCGACGGCCCGCTCCAGCGCGGCGACGAAGGCGACGAAGTAGCCCGTCCCGCCATCGGCCGCGGCGGGGTCCTGCCGCAACGCCTCGCCAAACAGCGCCGCGAATTCGTCGGCTCGGATGCGGCCGGTTTCCACCAGATGGGCCTTGAGCGCGAACGCCTCCGCCTCCCAGGGCGCGGCGAAGGCGGGCTCGTCAGCGGGCGCGGGCGTTTCAGGCGGGCGCAAGATAGGGCTCGAAAAGGTCGACATGGATGTTGCCGGCGGTGGTGTCCGGCCCCCACAGCTCGGCGGCGGCGAAGGTAATGTTGTAGAGCGGGGCGGGGTTCTCGCCCGCGTCGTGGGCGCTGGTGTCGGGCAGCACGTGGCAACCGCGCAGCGCCGCGACCGTGCCGAGGCGACCGCGCACGTAGCGCGGCGCGCGGGTGTGGGTGGCGGGGTTCATGGCGATGACGCGCACCCTGTCGCCCGGCGCGAAACGCGGCGGCGGGCCCGGCCGCTCGGTCGGCGTGCCGCGGGCCATCGCCGGGCGCACGTCCGCGCGGGCGAGCACGCGCTTGGGGGCGGGGGCATCCTCGCCCGCGAGGCCCCGCTCGGCCACCAGCCGCTCCAGCGCCGCGAGCCAGATCTCGTAGTAGCTGGCCGTGAGGTAGACCGGATGCGGCAGCGATTCGCGCATGAAGCGCGAGCGGTCGAGCGACCACAGCCCCGTCGCGCCCATCAACAAAGTCAGCGCGAAGGCGGTGCGCTCCCAGGGGGCGTGGAAGATCGCCTCGTCCGGCTCCGCGATCACGGGGCCGAAGCCGTGCGCGCCGCCGAGATCCTGCGGGCCGTTCACGGCTGCGGCAGCCCTGTGCCGATCATCGAATCGCGCGTGACGATGGCGGCGAGCGCGTCCTCGCTCCAACCCTTCGTGCCTTCGGGCCGCATCGGCACGACCAGGTAGCGGATCTCGGCGGTGGAATCCCACACGTCGACGCGCGTGTCCTGCGGCAGCGCCACGCCGAAATCGGCCAGCACGCCGCGCGGGTCGGCCACCGCCTTGGCGCGGTAGGGCGCGGATTTGTACCAGACCGGCGGCAAGCCCAGCACCGCCCACGGGTAGCAGGAGCACAGCGTGCACACGACCATGTTGTGCACCTCAGGCGTGTTGGCGACGGCCACCATATGCTCGCCCTGCCGCCCGCCGAAGCCGAGCTCGGCGATGGCGGCCGTGCCGTCCTCGAACAGGCGCGCGGCATAGTCCGGGTCGCACCAGGCCCGGGCCACCACCCGTGCGCCGTTCTGCGGACCCACCTCGTGCTCGTAGAGCGTCACGAGCTCGTCCATCGCGGCCGGGTCGACATAGCCCTTGGCGACGAGCAGCGATTGCAGCGCCCGCACGCGCACGTCCATCTCGCTAAGGTGGCTGTGATCGTCGTGCCCGCTCATGCGGCGCGCGCCCGTTCGCCGGCGGCATGTGCGCGGCAGGCGTCGGCGAAGGCCGAAAAGATGGCGTTGGACGGCGCGTCGGTGCGCACGAAATGCTCCGGGTGCCACTGCACCGCGAGCACGAAGCCCGATGCGGCAGGGATCGAGATCGCCTCGATGGTGCCGTCGGGCGCGCGCGCCTCGACGCGCGCGGCGTCCGCCAGCCGCGCGATCCCCTGCCGGTGCACCGAGTTGACCGCGATCTCGCCGGGCCCGACGATCCGCTCCAGCAGCCCGCCCGGCGTGACTTCGACGGGATGGCGGATCGCGAACCAGGCGTCGATGTCCTCCTGCGGCGTCGAGCGGTGATCCTGCCGGCCGGGCAGGTCGTGCACGGCATGGTCGAGCGAGCCGCCGAAGGCGACGTTGAGCTCCTGCAAGCCGCGGCAGATCGCGAGCACCGGCAGGCCGCGCGCGATCGCCATCTCGATCAGCGGCAGCGTGGTGGCGTCGCGCTCGGGATCGAACGGCCCCGCTTCCTCGATCGGCGGAGCGCCGTAGTGCGCCGGATGCACGTTGGCCCTGGAGCCGGTGACGAGCAGCCCCGATGCCGCCTCCACGAGGGGGGTGGGGTCGAGCGGCGTCGCGATGGTGGGCAGCTGCACCGGCAGCAGGCCGACATGGGCGACCGCCTCCAGATAGGAGGCCGGCGAGCCGGACCATTTCAACAGATTGTGCGTGATGCGGTCGCATGTCACGACGACCAAGGGCTGCGCCAAGCGGTTTCCCCATCGCTCCAAGAGGTTCGACCGAAGGATATCGCCTTGCGGGGCCGCGGCAAAGGGGGGCACCGGCGTGTTCATGCGTGCCGTTACACTTTTTCGCGCGCGCCATTACTCGTCCGCGGAGTACTTGTTTTGCGCGTGAAGGACGGTCTACACAGCAATAGGATCAACCAGAAGTGCAACAAAATTAAGGGTGAGGAATAATCGCATGGATCGTCGTTCATTTTTGAAGACCACCGCGGTGGGCGCTGCGGCTGTCGGAGCGTCGACGCTGGCCGCCCCGGCCATTGCGCAGGGCCGGGTCGAGTGGAAGATGGTCACCACATGGCCGAAGAATTTCCCCGGCCTCGGGACCGGCGCCCAGCGCGCGGCCGACCGCATTACGCAGATGACCGACGGTCGGGTGACCGTGAAGCTCTATGCCGCCGGCGAACTGGTGCCCGCCTTCGAAAGCTTCGACGCAGTGTCGAACGGTACTGCCGAGATGTATCACGGCGCCGATTATTATTGGCAGGGCAAGCATCCGGCCTTCGCGTTCTTTACCGCCGTGCCGATGGGCTTTACCGCGCCCGAGATCAACGCCTGGATCATGAACGGCGGCGGTCAGGCTCTGTGGGACGAGCTGTCGGGCGGCTTCGGCATCAAACCCTTCGTGTGCGGCAACACGGGCGTCCAGATGGGCGGCTGGTTCCGCGAGCCGATCAACACGCTCGACGACCTCAAGGGCCTCAAGTTCCGCATGCCGGGCCTCGGCGGCGAGGCGCTGCGCCAGCTCGGCGTCAACGTGGTGGCGCTGCCGGGCGGCGAAATCTTCCAGGCGCTGCAATCGGGCGCCATCGACGGCACCGAGTGGGTGGGGCCGTGGAACGACCTCGCCTTCGGCTTCTACCGCATCGCCAAGCACTACTACTTCCCCGGCTTCCACGAGCCGGGTGCGCTGCTGTGCGCCGGCGTCAACAAGGCCGCCTACGACAAGCTGTCCAAGACCGACCAGGCCATCGTCGAGCAGGCCTGCATGGCGGAAGACAACTTCATGTATTCCGAGTTCGTCGCCAAGAACGGCGCGGCGCTCGATACGCTGATCAACCAGCACGGCGTTGAATTGCACCAGTTCTCGCCGGAGATCTGGGACGCCTTCGCGCAAGCGTCGGAAGAAGTCACCGCCGCGGTGCAGAAGTATGACGACATCGGCAAGCGCGTCTACGACAGCTACATCAAGGCGCGGAAGGACTATGCCAACTGGACGCGCATCTCCGAGCAGACCTACGCGGTCGAGCGCGGTCGTTCGCTGAAGTTGGCGCAGTGATGCGGCGCATCTGAGGAAATGGGGGCGCCGTGCCCGCACGGCGCCCCCAACTCATGCATGCAGATGAAATTTATCGCCGATACGATCGACAACACGAACCGGTTCCTGGGAAAGGCCGTCTCGTGGCTGCTCATCCTGATGGTTCTCGTGCAATTCGGCGTCGTGGTCGCGCGCTATGTCTTCGGCTTGGGCAGCCTGTGGGCGCAGGAATCGATCATCTACATGCACGGCTTCCTGTTCATGCTCGCGGCGGCCTACACGCTGTCGGATGACGGCCACGTGCGCGTCGACATCTTCTATCGCGCCGCCAGCGATCGATTTCGCGCGCTCGTCAATCTGTTCGGCGCGCTGTTCCTGCTGATCCCCGTCTCCCTCATGATCACCTGGTCGAGCTGGGGCTATGTCGCCAACTCCTGGCGCATCTTCGAGGGCTCGATGGAATCGTCCGGCATTCCCGGCGTCTTCCTGCTCAAGACCGCCATCCCCGTGTTCGGCATCCTGATCGCGGCGCAGGGCGTGGTGATGGTGCTGCGCTCGCTGCTTTATCTCGCCGGGCGCGGCGATCCGCCGAAACCGCAGGAGCACTGAACGCCGCCATGGCCGATCTTGCGGGAATGCTCGACCTTTTGATGTTCGCGGTGGCGGTGGTGCTGCTGCTCACCGGCTTCCCGGTCGCCTTCACGCTGGCGGGAACGGGCCTCGTCTTCGCCTTCGTCGGCTACTCGGCGGGTGTGTTCGATTTCGCGTTCGTCAACGCGCTGCCGCAACGCATCTACGGCACGATGACCAATGAGGTGCTGGTCGCGGTGCCGCTGTTCATCTTCATGGGCGTGCTCCTGGAACGCAGCCGCGTCGCGGAGGAGCTGCTGGCGACGATGGGCCAGCTCTTCGGCCCCATGCGCGGCGGCGTCGGCATCGCGGTCTGCGTCGTCGGCGCGCTGCTGGCCGCGTCCACCGGCATCGTCGGCGCCACCGTCGTCACCATGGGGCTCCTGTCGCTGCCGACCATGCTGCGCTACGGCTACGCCCCCTCGCTTGCCGCCGGCACCATCGCCGCGTCCGGCACGCTGGGGCAGATCATCCCGCCCTCCATCGTCCTCGTCATCCTGGGCGACCAGATCTCCAACGCCTACCAGGAATCGCAGCGTGTCCTGCAGGAAGCGGCCTGGGAGAAGGGCGATTTCTCCTTCGTGCCCGGCCCTCCGGTGTCGGTCGGCGACCTGTTCGCCGGTGCGCTGATCCCGGGCCTCATGCTGGTGGGCGCCTATATCATCTATACGGCGGTGATCGCCTTCCTGCGGCCCAGCGTGGCGCCGCCGGTGCCGCGCGATCCGGACAATCCCGTCACGCTCTACCGCGTCATGCATGCGCTGGTGCCGCCCATCGCGCTGATCGTCGCGGTGCTGGGGTCGATCCTCGCCGGTGTCGCGACGCCGACGGAGGCGGCCGCGGTCGGCGGCATCGGCGCGCTGCTGCTCGCCGGCCACCGGATCAACGAGCACAAGCCCTTCTTCATCTACGCGGCGACGCTGTCGCTGATCGGGCTCCTGATCCTCGTCACGCTGATGGATCTGCGGGTGGCGCGCACCGAGATTCCGCAGGGCGATCTGATCGGCATCTATGTGGCGTTGGCGCTGGTGGTGGTGCTGGCGCTCGGCCTGATCGTCGCGCTCACGCGGGTGATGCGGGCCGGGGTGCTGACGCCGGTGGTGCACTCGGCCACCAAGATCACCGCGATGGTGTTCGTGATCCTGATCGGCGCGGCGCTGTTCAGCCTGGTTTTCCGCGGGCTGGGGGGCGACGAACTGGTGGAGGAGACGCTGTCGGGGATGCCGGGCGGCGCGCTCGGCGCCATGATCGCGGTGATGGCGATCATGTTCGTGCTCGGGTTCTTCCTGGATTTTCTGGAGATCGTGTTCGTCGTCGTCCCGCTGGTCGCGCCCGTGCTCCTGATGCTGGAGATGCCGGACGGCTCCACCATGAGCCCGGTCTGGCTCGGCATCATGATGGCGGTGAACCTGCAGACGTCGTTCCTGACGCCGCCATTCGGTTTCGCGCTGTTTTACCTGCGCGGCGTGGCACCGCCGCAGGTGACCACCACCGCTATCTACCGCGGCATCATTCCGTTCGTGATGATCCAGATCGCGATGCTGGTGATGCTGTGGTACGCGCCCAGCCTCGCCACCTGGCTGCCGACGGTGATCTACGGCCCCTGAGGGCTGCCCGCTCAGGGAGGCGGCCGCTTCCAGGGGGTGGCGGCAGCGATGATGCCCTCGTCGCGCAGCTCGCGGATTCCACGCGGCGTGCGCTCGATCTCCAGCGTGTGGCCGTCCCAGCGCGGCATGCGTTGCACGACCGGTTCCGCGTCCGCCACCGCCGGGACGGCGCCATGGGCCATCCCCTCGCAGGTGCCGGTCACGATCGCCAAAAGACGCGCGACGGTCCGGGGGTTGCCCAGCGTGCAACCGACGTTCGTCGCGGTATCCCTATCTTGATTCATCATTGCGGCCCTCCTGGCACGCGCTTGAATCAAACTGACGTTATGGTTCCAGAAGCGCAATGAAACGCAGCTTTACTAAATGTGGGATGGAACCAATGGATGCGGCAACCCTGGAGCTTTCCGGCGGCACGCTCGTCTACGACACGTTCGGCCGGCCCGACGCGGCGCGCGCCTATCTGCTGATCCACGGGTTCGCGGGCGACCGGCTGTCCTGGCTCGACGTCGGCCCTCGGCTCGGCGAGCGCCATTTCGCCATCGTGCCGGACCTGCCCGCCCACGGCGACACCACCCTTGAGGAGGGGGAAGTCGAGCGCCTTCACGAGGTGCTGCCGCCGCTCTTGGATGCCTTGGCCGTCGCACCGGAGCGGCTGCACATCGTGGGAATCTCGATGGGGGGCATCGTCGCAACCGGGCTCGCGCAAGCGCTGTGTGCGCAGGGACTTGCGCCGCGCTCGCTGACGCTGATCGCCTCCACCGGGCTGGGCCTGGAGTGCAACGTGCCGGTGCTGTCCGGTTTTGCCGAGGGGCCGAGCGCGGGTGCGTTCAGCCACCTCCTGCGCCAGCTCGCGAACCACGTTCCGGACCTCACCGAGGCGCAGAAGGCGTTCGCGGTGGGGCGGCTCGCGCAGCGACGGGTCGCGGGCCTCGCGGAGAACCTCTTCGGTCCCGGCGGGCAGCGGCTCGACATCGTGGACGCGCTCCGCGGGCTCGTGGCGGCGGGCCTGCCGGTGCGCCTCCTCTTCGGCCGGGCCGACGCGATCGTGCCCTGGCAGCACGCGCTCAACGTGCCGCCGCAGGTGGCGCTGCACCTCTTCCACGACGCCGGCCACATGGTCCACTGGGACGCGCCGGACGAGCTGCTCGCCGTCATCGAGGGATAAGTGCGCCGCCCGGTTTCAGGTGGGCACGGCTTTGGCTAGCCTGCCCGAAAGCGGTTCGCGGCCGCGCAAAGGGGGGAACACGATGTACGTTGCCACTGCCGACGGCGGCACCGAGAGCCTGCGGGCGCGGATCTACGATCTCGACGGGCGCTGCCTGGGCAACGGCGTGGCCAAGTACGAAACGCGCTTTGCCGCCGGCGCCCGCGCCGAGCAGGATCCCGAGGACTGGTGGCGCGCGCTGGGCGAGGCGATGCGCGCCGCCGTCGCCGAGGCTCGCATCGCGCCGGCCGAAATCGCCGCGCTCGCCTGCGACACCACCTGCTGCAGCGTCGTGGCGCTGGACGACGCGGGGCGCCCGCTGCGCCCGGCCATCATCTGGATGGACGTGCGCGCCTCGGCCGAAGCCGACGACATCCTCGCGACCGGCGACCCGGCGCTGGCGGTCAACGCCGCCGGTCGCGGCCCCGTCTCGGCCGAATGGATGATCCCCAAGGCATTGTGGATCGCCCGCCACGAGCCTGACATTTTCCGCCGCGCGGCGACGATCTGCGAATATCAGGACTTCTTCACGCTGCGCCTCACCGGCCGGCGCGTCGGCTCGCTGTCCAACGTCGCGGCGCGCTGGCACTACCGCAAATTCGAGGGCGGGTGGCCGCTGTCGCTGCTGGCCTCGCTCGAGCTCGACGCGCTGGCGCACAAATGGCCGCAGGAGATCGCCGCCCCGGGCGAGGTGATCGACAATCTGACGCCCGCCGCCGCCGCCCATCTCGGCCTCACCCCCGCCACCAAGCTGGTGCAGGGCGGCGTCGACGCGATGATCGGCGTGGTCGGCCTCGGCGTCCATCGCAAGGGCGAGCTCGCGCTCATCACCGGCTCCTCGCACCTGCAATACGGCATCACCGACACCCCCTTCAACGCGCCGGGCCTGTGGGGCACCTACGCGGACGCGCTCTATCCGGGTCGCCACGTGGTGGAGGGCGGGCAGACCTCCACCGGCTCGGTGATCCAGTGGCTCGGCCGGCTGATGAACGGCACCATGGATCTGGCCGCCCTCAACGAGGCGGCGGCGGCGCTGGAGCCGGGCAGCGACGGCCTTCTGGTGCAGGACCATTTCCAGGGCAACCGCACGCCTCACACGGACGCGCTGTCGCGGGGCGCGCTGGTGGGCCTGACGCTGGCGCACGGGCCGGCCCACGTCTTTCGCGCCATCATGGAGGGGGTGGCGTTCGGCACCCGCGCGATCCTCGACGCCATGGCCGACGCCGGCTATCGCCCCACCCAGATGACCATCGGCGGTGGCGCGGCGGCCTCGCCGCTGTGGGTGCAGATCCATGCCGACACGGCCGGGCTGCCGGTCGTGATCACCCAAGCCCGCGAGGCGCCCAACGTCGGTTGCGCGGTGCTGGCGGCCTACGGTGCCGGCGGGGTCGCCTCCATCGAGGAGGGCATCGAAACCTACGTGAAGGTGGCGGCGACGATCGAGCCGCGCGCCCGCGAAAGCGCTCTCTACGCGGAGATTTTCGAGCGCTACCGGGCGCTCTATCCGGCGCTTCGCCCCATAACGGCGCCCTGACGGCCGCGCACCCGGGCCGGTGGCGAGGGGGAAACGCGCCGCCGGGCAAGGACCTGAAGGTTGGTATTGGCGCGCGCGAAGGCCGGGCGCCGTCATCAGGACAGCCTGGGGCAGGGCGGAGGCTCTAACGATAGGGAGTGCGCGATCGGCCGGGGGCGGTCGAATGGTCGGCTCATGAAGTGCCATCCGACGCTGCCTACGGTTTGTCGCCCGACCATGATGCCGGTTTGCGCCGGCGCCATCGGTCCGTGGCATCGCGCGTCCCTATCCTTTGCGACGGAGCTGACGCCCTCAATGCCCCCCCATCGACCGAACGCGGCAGAGCCAGCCATCTCGACCCCCGCAGGACGCGCGTTCAGCGCCTTGCGCCCGCATCGCGCCCTTGGCCTTCGGCCGTGGGAAGGTCGTGTGGCACGGGCCACTTCTCGCCTCGGCGGGGGGGCGGCACGATGACGAGCGCCCTTCTCGACCAGTTCATCGCCGAAGCCCGCGACCTGGTGGGCCAATCGTCCACCGCCTTGCTGGCCCTCGAAAAGGCGCCCGCCAACGGGGAGCTGGTGGATGCCGTGTTCCGCGCGGTGCACACCCTCAAGGGCGCCTCCGACATGGTCGCGGTCGCGCCTTTGACGCGCCTCGTCCACACGGGCGAGGATGTCCTGTCGATGGTCCGCTCGGCGCGGCTGTCGCTGTCGCCCGACGTGGTGGACCTGTTGCTCGCCTCGCTGGACCAGGTGGGCGACTGGCTGAACGACCTGGAGACCGACGGCGATCTGCCGCCGGACGCGGCGAACGTCGCGTCGGCGCGTATCGCGCGTCTCTGCGCAATTCTCGATCGCGGGGACGAGGCACCCGCAACGGCGGCTACCGACGCCGAAACGCCCCCCGGCGACGCGGCAGCCTGGCTCGACGGCTTTCCCGAAGTGGATCGGCTCAAGGCGCTCGCCCACGCGCTGAAGAGCGGCGCGACCATCCAGGCGTTGCGCTACGAGCCGGGCGCTCAGGCCTTCTTCGCCGGTGAGGACCCGTTGTCCCTCGTCGGCCGGATCCCCGACCGTCTGGTCACGCGCGCCAGCGCCGCCGTGCCCTGGCCCGGCCTCGCCGAACTCGACCCGTTCCTGTGCAATCTCGTCTTCGAGGTGCTGAGCTCGGCCCCGGCTGAGGCCCTCACGGGGCTATTCGACGCCATCCCCCACCGGGTGGAGATCGTGTCGTTGACCCCGCCCGACCTGATTCGGCCGGCCGGGGATCTGGCCGACAGCGCAGCTTGCGAGGCCTTCGCCGATGCCGCGCTGCGCACGCTGCGTGCGGACGGCGACGCTTCGCCTCTGGCGCAGGTGCGCCGGGACGCCGAGGAACTCCTCCGTCGCACACCCGACGCGGCCCGCGAAGCGACGCTGCTGCGGCCCCTCATCCTGATCCTCGCCGGAACGGCCGTTCCCCCGCCGTGGCTGACGGATCTTGTCGCGGCCATCGGCAACGGCGCGCCCCGCGACTGGTCCGCCCCCCGAGAAGATTCGCCCTCCGACGGCACCACCCCGGCGGTCGACAACGGCACACCAGCCGCCCCCGCCCCCGCGCCTGTCGAGGCCACCGGACCGGCCGAAACGAAAAGTCCACACGGTGCGACAGACCCTTCCGACGAGTCGGCTGAGCCTGGCGCCGCCCCGGACGAGGCAGCCGCCCCCCTCGACGAGCCGGCCAACACCATCTCGCCAATTGCCACCGGCGAAGCCGACACCCCGGCCGGCGCCACCGCCGGGACCGATCTCAACCCGCCGAGCGATATCGCGCCCGACGAGGCGGCGACCAGCGCGGAGCCGACCGCCGCAACGGCTGCCGCGCCGGAGCCGGCCGCTGACCCCCTCCCGACAGAGCGGGCAGACGACCCGGCCGAAGGCCCGGGCGCGACGCTGCCCTCAAACGACAGCGACGACACGGGCACGGAGCTGACCGAAGCACCGGTGGCCGCACCCGAACCGACTACCGAATCCGTGCAGGCAGAGCCGGTGGACGCGCAGGCGCACCCGGTCGACGAGCCGAGCGAAATCCCACCCACAGAAGGCCGCGCCGATCCGAGCGCAGACGTTGCGCAGGCGGCCGAGGCCTCTTCGCCGACACCAGCGTCTGCGCCGGCGACCCACGATCTACCCAGCGATCAACCCCCTGCCACGGGCAGCGCCGAACTGTCCGCGCCGAACAGCGACGCAGCGCCGGCACCCGCGCCGGTGGAGGATGCTTCGCCCACCGACGGGCAGGATGAGGCAAACACGCCTGAACCAACTGAAACGGACACGACCTCGACGGCGTCCCAAGATGCGGCCTCGCCGGTTTCCGCAACGGAACCGGCCGAGAGCGTCGAGACCGAGGCCGAGGCGCCCCCGGGCGAGGTCGGCGCCGCACCAACTGAAAACGGTCGAGGCTCTTTGGACAGTGTGGAGCTCGCCGACGGCGCATCCGCGCCCGCCCATGCGGCACCTGCCGACGCTGGCGTCGCCGAAGTGGAGCGGATCGACGATGCGTCCGACCCCTCTCGCGATATGCGTCAGGACCCCGGTGACTCCGAACCGGCACAAAGCGCCGGCCTAACCGATACCGGCGAGACGGACTCGGTTGCCGAAACCTCCGACGGTCCCACCGAGAAACACGAGGCAACCGACTCCGCCGGGCCGACCAACGCGGACGCCGGCCTCGCCCCGGAGCCAACCCCGCTCGATAGCGCGACGGAATCAACCGACGATGCGGCCTGCGAAATCGCCGCGCCGAAGCAAACCGACGGCGTGGAGCCACCGGTCACCAGCGTGGCGGGTGCGCTTGAAACCAAACCGGCACAAACCGACGACGTCGCAGTGGCTCAGACCGGCCCGGAGCAGTCTGGCGAGCACGTGCAATCAGCAAGCACCGTCTTGACGGTCGACGGTGCAGCGGCACCGGCCGAGGACTTGTCGCCGACCTCAGAGGCGGACCCGGCACCGGCCGCTATTGCAGACGAGGTTGCTCTCGCAGACACCGAACGCGAAGCCGAAACCGAGGTTGCCCCGCCCGCGCCGTCGCCTGACACAGGGTCTGACTCCTCGGATCTGCACCAACCGGAATCGCTGGCGCTGTCCGAACAGGGCCAAGATCTTGCGCCTGAATCCGTGGCAAACGAGCAAGCCGACGATGACGAGAGCGAACCAATCGGAGGCGAGCGCGTCGAAGACAAAGCGATCAACGGCAACCTCATCGACCACGACGCGACGGAAGGTGCACCCGGAGGACAAGCCGAAGGCGACGAAGCGAGCGACGGCGCCACAATCCACGCCGATGAAAGCGCCGGCACCTCCTCCGCGACTGATCGGATCGAGGCCAATGGCGAGGCGATGAAGTGCGCCACGGACGACGCGGCCAGCGACGAAGCGGGTCTGCACGCCGCGGTCGATAGCGTTGCCTCCAGCGATGCAATGCGGGCGGACGCCGATGCGCTCCCCGTCGAATCCGCCGGTGACCCGGCCGAAGCCGCCGAGGCGCCTTCGGCGGAGGAAGACGCAGGATCCATCTCCGACGATGCGCAATCCGACGTTCCACCACCTCAAGACACCCCGCCTCAAGATGGATCCTCTAAACGCGCGCCAACCGATGCGGCAGAGCGTGGCGCTGCTGCGACCGCCGAGAATGCGGCCCCCGCCGACACCACGCCCGATGGCGACGGGCCGGATCGAACCGACCCTCCCATCGATGCGACATATCCGTCGGCGCCATCGGAGGAGCCAGCCGGACGCAGCTTTGCGGATGCGGACAACCCCGGAGCGGAAGTGCCGATGGCACTGCACGAAAGCGCGACCAGGGGCGGCGATCCTGCTTCGAGCAGCCCAGTGCGGGGCCTGAGCCACGCGGCCAAACCAGATCATCCCAGCGAAGCCCTGGCGTCCGCCGCTTCCGGCGGCGCTGCCCCGCGCTTCCAACCAAAATCCGCCAAGAGCTGGCGCGTCGAACATGCCCAGATCGACCGGATCGGCAACCTGCTTGGTGAACTGAAGGCAGCCAATGACACGTTGCCCCGCTTGGCGGGCCGCGCGAGCGATCTTTATGGTGCGCGCAAGCTGGCCCGCGACCTTTACGATCACCATGCGGCCGTGGCGCAGATCACAGGGGCGCTGCAGGACGCCCTCGTCGCCGTCCGCATGGTACCCGTCCGGCTTGCCTGGCAACCCTTGCCCCGGCTGGTGCGGGATTTGTCGCGCAAGCTCGGCAAGCCGGTCGACCTCGTGTTGGAGGGTGACGCCACCGAAGCGGAAAAGGCGGTGATCGAAGTCTTGGCCGATCCTCTGATGCACGTCCTGCGCAACGCTGTCGATCACGGCATCGAGCTGCCCCACCTGCGCGCGGCAGCGGGCAAGCCGACCGTGGGCACCATAAAGCTGAACGCCATGCACGAGGGCGAAAGGCTCATCGTCGAGATCGTCGACGATGGCGGCGGCGTCGACATCGAACGGGTCAAGGCGAAAGCCCTCGCAGGCGGGTTCATCGACGCCGAAAGCGCGGCGGCGATGGACGAGACGCGGGCGCTCGACCTCGTCTTTGCGCCGGGTCTGTCAACTTGCGAGAGCGTGTCGGATGTGTCGGGCCGCGGCGTCGGACTGGACGTGGTGCGCGCGACCATCGAGCAAGCCGGCGGCACTATGTCGGTCGCGAGCGAAGGCGGCAAGGGCACGCGCGTGCGCCTGTCGCTGCCTATGTCCGTGGCCGCGAAGCGGGTGATGGTCGTCGAATGCGCCAACCGCTCTTATGCCTTGCCCACCGACCTCGTCTGCGAAACCGTCCGCGTTCCCGAGCATAGCTTGCACAGCCTCGACAACCGCGAGGTCGTGATCCTACGCGACACGCTTCTCCCGGTGGTCCGGCTCGCTGATCGACTGCGCCTTCGGAGCCGCGGCGGTGGCGGTGGGGAGGCGGCGATCGTGGTGGTTTCCATCGAACAGCGACCTGTCGCCATGGTGGTGGATGGCTTCGGGCCGGAAACGGAAACGGAAACGATCGTCAAGCCGCTCGAAGGCCTGATGACGGGCGTCGGCGGATACGTCGGCACCGCCACCGTGGGCGAGCGCCAATTCCTGGTCCTCGATATGAAGGAACTCGTCTGATGCCGATCCGCTATATGTCAGGAACCGCCATGTGCGAGGGGTCGTGCGGGCTGGGTGAAGCCGGACCGCTGCGGCAGTGGCTGGTCGGGCGGCGCGCCTCTCTCATCGACCTTGGCGAGGCCACCCACCTGCACACCGCCATCGTCCAGGTGCTGCTGGCCTCGGCTGCGATCGTCAGCGTAGAACCGCGCGATCTCCTCCTGCGGGAGGTGCTGGCGCCGGTGCTGGAACGCTCCCGGGCGCTGTCGTTGGGCACCAGGCAAGACCTGGCCGCCTGATCCATCATGCTGGCGGATCCGGCCCCGACCGCGCCCGGCGATGCTCACGCGGTTTCCCCGCGAGGGAGCCCGTCGGAAGGCGGACGCACCATGCAGCCCATCTTGCTGGTCGACGACAGTCCGACGGTTCTGATGGGCCTTGCCGACATCCTGCGCAACGCCGGTTATTCGGTGGAAACGGCCAATTCAGCCGAGGCGGCGCTCGCAGTGTTAAAACGGAAGCTGCCGCTCAAGCTGATGATCGCCGATTATCATATGCCGGGCCGCAACGGCGTCGCGCTCATCCGCGAGGCTCGCAGAATAGAGCCCTACCGGTTGCTGCCGATTCTGATGCTGACCACCGAATCGCAGCAGGAAAGCCGCGATGCAGCCAAAGCAGCCGGTGCAACCGGCTGGCTGGTGAAGCCGGTCGCCGGAGATGGATTGGTCAGCCTCGTCGCGCAGTTTTCCTCGTGCGCCTGAACGGGCTCCGCCGCGGGCACGTGCTCCGTCGGCAATTGGGACGAGGCGCAGACCCCCAGAGCCGCGCCTCAGTTGAAGGCGATCTGCGCCTTCATTGCCGCGCTGCGGTCGTTGGCGATTTGGAAGGCGCGCTCCGCCTCCGCCAGCGGGATCGTATGGGTGATCAGCGGCTTCACGTCGATGAGGCCGGACTGCATCAGCCGAACGGCGGTGGCAAACTCCTCGTGGAAGCGGAATGAGCCGCGCAGCTCCAGCTCCTTGGCGGTGATCTGCATCATGGGCAACGTCATGTCGCCGCCGTTGCCGACCTGCACGATCACGCCGCGCGGGCGCATGGCGGGGATAGCGCCGGTCAGTGCGATTTCGGCGCCCGAGCACTCGAACAGCACGTCGAAGGTGCCCTTGTCGGCCGTGTAGGCGCCGAGCGCGTCACGGTCGGCCGCCACGTTGATGGTGCGGTCGGCCCCGACGGCGGCGGCAACGCGCAAGGCGTTGTCGGCGATGTCGGTGGCGACGATCTCGGCCGCCCCCGCGCGGCGCGCGACGAGGATCGCCAGCGTCCCGATCGGCCCGCACCCGGTCACCAGCACCCGCTTGCCCAGTATCTCGCCGGCCCGTCGCACCGCGTGCAGGCACACCGACAGCGGCTCGGACATTGCCGCCTCGCCGGCCGTCAACCCCGTCGCGCGCACGCACTGCGAGGCGTCGGCCACCAGTTCCTCCCGGAAGGCGCCTTGGATGTGGGGCATCGGCATGGCCGAGCCGTAGAAGCGCATATTGAGGCAGTGGTTGCGCGCGCCTTCGGCGCAGTAGCGGCATCGCCCGCACGGCCGCGACGGCGAGATCGCCACCAGATCGCCGACCGCGAGATCCTCGACGCCGGCGCCGAGCTCGGCGATCACGCCGGACACCTCGTGCCCCAGGATCATCGGCTCGCGGATGCGCACCGTCGCGAACCCGCCATGATTATAATAGTGGAGGTCCGACCCGCAGACCCCGCCGGTCGCCATCGCGATGCGCACCTGGCCGGCGCCGACGGGCGGCGTCTCGCGCTCCTCGATGCGCAGATCCTTGGCGGCGTGGATGACGATGGCGCGCATGTTTTGTCCCCTGAAGCGGCCAGACGGAGGCCGGACGTCCTTCAATAGCCGAGCTGGCGGCGGATGTCTGCCGCGCTCATCCCGTCCGCGCGCAGGGCCGCGAGGCTCTTGGCCCCGTTCGACTTCGACAGCTTGCGCCCATCCTCGCCGAGGATCAGCCGGTGGTGGTGATAGGCCGGCGCGGGCAGGCCGAGCAGTGTCTGCAGCACGCGGTGGACGGCCGTCGCGGCAAGGAGATCCTCGCCGCGCACCACGTGGGTGATGGACTGGGCCGCATCGTCCATCACCACCGCGAGGTGGTAGCTGGTCGGCGTGTCCTTGCGGGCGAGCACCACGTCGCCCCAGGCGAGCGGGTCGACGGGGAGGGCGCCGAGGGGGCAGCCTTGGGCATCGACGCACGCCATGGTGAGGGGGCCGGCGCGTTCGGCCGCCTCGGCCATGCGCAACCGCCAGGCGGCCGGCTGGCCGCTGGCACGCCGGCGCGCCGCCTCGGCCTCGCCCAGGATCGCAGCGTCACCGGCGTAAAGGGGCGCCCCGTCCGGATCGCGCGGCGCGCCGGGCTCGCGACAGGCCTCGGCGATTTCGCGCCGCGTCGCGAAGGAGGGGTAGACGAGCCCGTTGGCCTTCAGCGCGCGGAGCGCGGCGCGGTAGTCGGCGAAATGATCGGCCTGCCGGCGCATCGGCCCGACCCAGGCGACGCCCAGCCAGGCGATATCGTCGACGATCGCCTGCTCGAATTCCGGGCGCGCACGTGAGCGGTCGATATCCTCGATCCGCACGGTGAGGGGCAGGGCCAGCGCCTGCGCCATCCGTTCGTTGGCGAAAATGCTGAGAGCGTGGCCCAGATGCAGAAGTCCGTTGGGGCTTGGCGCGAAGCGTAGCATGGAACGAGCCTAGCAACCTCGCGCCGGCGTGGGGCTTGTTTTTGACGGCGACTTCGTCATTGATCAGCGTTATGGCGGCTCGCATCACCAGCGAAGTGGAACTTGAGGCAGCATATGCGGCCTTGGTCGCGGGCGATCCGAGGCTCGCTGCGGCGTCGGACGCGGTGGGTCCGCTGCCGCTGCGCCTGATCGAGCCGGGCTTGCCCGGACTTCTGCGTATCGTGGTCGCACAGCAGCTGTCCATTCAATCCGCGGCCGCGCTGTGGCGTCGCGTCGGCGAGGTCCTGGCCCCGCTCGAGGCCTCGCGCATCGCCGCGGCCAGCGAGGCGGAACTGCGCGCGGCTGGCCTGTCGCGCCAGAAGGCGCGCACGTTCCGCGCCGTCGCCGAGGCCGTCGCGGCGGGGCTCGACCTTACGGCGCTCGCCGAAGCGGAGCCCGAGGCGGCCCGCGCTGGGCTCGAGGCGATCCCCGGCATCGGCCGCTGGACGGCCGATCTCTTCCTGATGTTCTGCGCCGGCCATCCCGATATCCTGCCGGTGGGCGACCTTGCGGTGCGTCGTGGCGCCGCGCTCGCATTGGGGTTCGACAGCCCGTTCGAGGCCGAGGCGCTGGCCGTTGCGGGCGCGATCTGGTCGCCCTACCGCAGCACTGCCGCACGCCTGTTCTACGCTTATTATGTCCACGCCCGCAGCGCCGGCCGGTCCGCCCCACCGGCTGCGCGCGGTGCCCCAACCGCCGCTGCGATGCCCCTGTGAGCGGCATCACCGGACCCACCGTGCCGCCGGCGAGCGGCGTTCCAGCCAGCGCGCTCGTCGTGTTCCTGCACGGCTTCGGGGCCGACGGCAACGATCTCATCGGCCTGTCTGGCGTCTTCTCGCAGATCCTGCCCTATGCCGCGTTCGCGTCCCCGAACGCGCCGCAGGCGATGGCCATGGGCGGGCGCGCGTGGTTCCCGCTCACCATGCGCGATCCGAGCGAATACGAGCGCGGCGTCGCGGCCGCCGCCCCCGCGCTCGATGCCTACCTCGACGACGAATTGGCGCGCCTGGGCCTCGAAGCGAACCGGATGGCGCTGGTCGGCTTCAGCCAGGGCACGATGATGGCACTGCACGTCGCCTACCGCAGGCCCGCCGCTCTCGCCGGCGTGGTCGGTTATTCAGGACTTTGTGCGACCGTGGAGGGCGATGCGCTCCAGCCCTCGCCCACGCTGCTCGTGCACGGCACCGACGACGAGGTGGTGCCGCCGCAAATGACGATGGTCGCGGCGCAGATGCTTTCCAGCGCCGGAATCCCTGTCGAATGGCACATGATACCGGGCCTCGGCCACGGCATCGAAGAAACCGGCCTGAGGATGGCGGCCGATCATCTGAGACGATGTCTGCCCCCCCGATGACGTCAAGCATCGTGGGGCGGCTTCACATATCGGTCACGTTGGCGCACCATAAGTGAGTGGCTTCTAGAGCGTGATTCGATGGCAAGACGGAGACGGTCGATTGACCATCGCGGTCCACCCCGATGCGCATCCGACGCTGGTACTCAACGCTGATTACCGGCCGCTCAGCTACTATCCGTTGTCGCTATGGTCATGGCAGGACGCGATCAAGGCGGTGTTCCTCGACCGGGTGAACATCGTGTCCGAATACACCACCGAAGTGCGCAGCCCCTCCTTCCGGATGCGCCTGCCTTCGGTGGTCTCGCTGAAGACCTACATCAGGCCGGCCCGCTTCCCCGCCTTCACCCGCTTCAACGTGTTCCTGCGCGACCGGTTCGAGTGCCAATATTGCGGCACCGAGCACGACCTTACGTTCGACCACCTGGTGCCGCGTTCGCGCGGGGGGCTGACCACGTGGGAAAACGTCGTCACCGCCTGCTCGCCATGCAACCTGCGCAAGGCCAACAAAAGCTGCCGCGTGGCTGAAATGTATCCGCGCCAACATCCTTTCCGCCCCACTGTGCAAGACCTGCACAACAACGGACGGTTGTTCCCACCCAACTACCTGCACGATAGTTGGCTCGATTTCCTCTACTGGGACACCGAGCTCGAACCCTGAACCCCAACGTTGTATCGCCGCATCGATACACCCCGTTTCGTTGGTTAGCGAACCATGAACTTAGGGGATAGTTTAACTATAAAGGTTTGCTGTTGACGCTTGTTTGGGTATGGTCCGCTTGCGGACGCGCCCGAAAAGTTAGTCGAGGGATTGGCCTCCGCCGAAGGTTTGCGAACCGAGGGGGAGTGATGTCTGAATCGACGAAGCGCATGGCGACTTCCGACGTGCCCGGGTTGGCAACCGTTGGCGCCAGTTCATTGCCGAACAGCGGAACTGTGGTGAGCCCGCATCTGCGCCGCGTTCGCGCGGTGTGGCGATTTGTGAAGGGCCCGGCTTTCATCGTGGTGTCGGCGCTGGTCGTCGGGGTCGTCGTGATCGTGAAGGTCTCCGGCGGGTAGGCTGCCGTTCGGTGTATGTCTGCGGAAGCGGAACATGGTGGCGGCGGGCGAGATCGCCGCGCCACCCTTATTACGCGCGGTGCAATGCGCTAAGTGGTGGGCAACGCCTAACAAAAGGGGAGCCCTCATGAATTACCTGCACACGATGGTGCGCGTCACCGACATCGACGCGTCGCTCGATTTCTATTGCAACAAGCTGGGCCTGCGCGAAGTGCGCCGCGTCGAGAACGAGAAGGGTCGATACACGCTGGTCTTCCTCGCCGCGCCGGGCGATGTGGCGCGGGCCGAGAGCGATGCCAAGAGCCCCATGCTCGAGCTCACCTACAACTGGGATCCGGAAGACTATTCCGGCGGCCGCAATTTCGGCCATCTCGCCTATAACGTCGACGATATCTACGCCACCTGTCAGCGCCTGATGGACGGCGGCGTGACCATCAACCGCCCGCCGCGGGACGGCCACATGGCATTCGTGAAATCGCCCGACGGCATCTCGATCGAGATCCTGCAGGCGGGCGGCTCCAAGGAGCCGGCCGAGCCCTGGATTTCGATGGAAAACACCGGATCCTGGTAATACGGCAGGGGGAGGCGGTGCCTGCACCGTCTCCCTCCGTCTAACGAAGTATTGTTTCAATAAATAAGTCGCGATTTAACGCTGCATTAACTGTAGTTATATTGCCTCTCGACTGAGGATCGCGCGTGGCTTTCGTTTGCGAATATTGACCTTGCCGTTGCCTGAGTGTATTGACTCTGCAATGGCTTGCGCGGCCGATGCGCCGGCGGAGATCTTCGAATTGGGAGCGAAACCATGAAGTTGACGAAACGCGATGTGATCGTTGCAACGGCGGCTGCGGCGATCGCGGGCAGCATTGCCACGGCGTATGCAGCCCAGCCGCACATGGACAAGGCGCTCGATTTCCTCCGTTCCGCGCGTTCCGAGCTGAACCAGGCGACGCCGAACAAGGGCGGGCATCGCGTCAAGGCGATCAACCTGATCAACCAGGCGATCGAAGAGGTTCGCCTCGGCAAGATGGCCGGTTCCTGACGAATTCGTTCGCGGCCCCGATGCAGCCGGCGGACGTTCGCGCCGCCTGATCGAGGGATGACGACCAAGGCATGACGCCCGGCCCGGCAAACCAAGAGCCGGGCCATCGCCCACGCCTCAAAAGTCGCTGGCGATCCCTTTGACTTCCCAGTCGCCGTAGCGCACGGGCTCGGGACCGTTGCGGCCGCCTTTTTCCGGCGGCAACGGGGGCGCGGCCGCGTTCTTGCGGCGCTCCTCGGCTTCGGCGAGGGCGCGTTTGGCGGCGTCGGTCAGGGGCGGGCGCGGTGTCTGCATAGCTTTCCATTTGGCGCGGTTCGCCTCGCGGATCAATCGCCAAATCCGCGCGGCGAGTTGCCGGGGCCCGCTGCCTACATGAACGATTGCGGGTCGATGTCGACGGTGCGCCGCACGGTGCCGGTGATCGGCACCCCTTCCAGCCAGTTCGCCAGGATCGATTGCAGCGGCGTGGAACGCGCCGCGCGGACGAGGAGGCGGAAGCGGTAACGCCCGCGCAAGATCGCCAGCGGCGCTTCGGCGGGACCCAGCACCTCGATGTCCTCGTGCGGCGCGCATCGCGCCAGCGCCGCGGCGTGTCCGTGGGCTTCCGCGCGGTCGTTCGCCGACACGATCAAAGCGGCGAGCCGCAGGAACGGCGGCAGCCCGCCATGCCGGCGGATCTCGGTCTCCTGCTCGTAAAAAGCCTCCGCGTCGCCGGCGATCATCGCCGCGATCACCGGGTGCTCCGGCGCGTGGGTTTGCAACAGCGCGCGCCCGCCCTCGCTGATGCGTCCGGCGCGCCCGGTCACCTGGGTCAGAAGCTGGAAGGTGCGCTCGCCGGCGCGCGGGTCGGCGTTTTCGAGCCCCAGGTCGGCGTCCACCACCACCACGAGCTGCAGGCGCGGGAAGGTATGGCCCTTGGCCACCAGCTGTGTGCCGATGACGATGTCCACTTCGCCCGCCGCCACAAGGGCGAGCGCTGCGCCGAGCGCCGTCGACCCGCCGCCCATGTCGGACGACAGCGTGAGGCAGCGCGCGGCCGGCCACAGCGCCGCCGCCTCTTCCGCCACGCGCTCCACCCCCGGCCCGCAGGCGACGAAGGTGTCCTCGCCGCCGCATTCCGAGCAGGCATGCGGGCGCGGCGTCTCGTGGCCGCAGTGGTGGCACACCAGCCTTGCGCGCAGCCGGTGGTCGACCAGCGCCGCATCGCAATTGGGGCACGTCACCCGATGGCCGCAGCGCCGGCAGATGGTGACGGGCGCATAGCCGCGGCGGTTCAGAAAGATCAGCGTCTGCTCGCCGGCGGCCAGCGCCGCCTCCACCGCCTGGCGCACCGAGGGGGCGAGCCACTCCCCGCGCGGCGGCGGATCCTTGCGCAGGTCCACCGCCTTGATGCGCGGCAGCGCCACCTCGCCGAAGCGCGAGGGCAGGGTGAGGCGCGTGTAGCGGCCGCGCTCGGCGTTGATGCGGGTCTCCACCGATGGCGTCGCCGAGGTCAGCACCACCGGCACCCCGGCCGCCTTGGCGCGCACGATGGCCATGTCCCGCGCATTGTAGGTGACGCCCTCGTCCTGCTTGTAGCTCTGGTCGTGCTCCTCATCGACCACCACCACGCCGAGGTCGCGGAACGGCAGGAACAGCGCCGAGCGCGCGCCCACCACGATCGGCGCCGCCCCGGTCGCGACGCCGCGCCACAGCGCGCTGCGCCTGGCGGGCGGCCGGCCCGAATGCCATTCGCCCGGCTCGATGCCGAAGCGCTGGGTGATGCGCGTCACCACCATCGGCGTCAGCGCGATCTCCGGCATCAGGATCAGCGCCTGGCGGCCCGCCTCGAGCGCGGCCGCGACGGCCTCGAGATAAACCTCGGTCTTGCCCGAGCCGGTGACGCCGTCGAGCAGGACCGGGGCGAACGCGCCCGCGGTGACCATCCCGGCGAGCTTGGCGCCAGCCTCGGCCTGGTCGGGCGTCAGCGTTCGGACGGCACCGTGCCGCTGCGGTGCCGGGGTCGGCGCCAACGCCACCTCCTGCAGGTAGCCCGCCTTGGTCATGGCCGAAATCACCGCGGTGGAGGCCCCCGAGCGCTCGGCCAGCGCCTTGCGCGCCAGCGGGCCGTCCGCCACCGCCTCCAGCACCTTGGCGCGGGCTGGCGTCAGCCGCTCCGGCGCCGTGCCGCCGACTGCGAGCCCCATGGCCGGCTTGGGCTCGCGAAGGGCGTCTGGCGAACGCAGCACCATCTGCAGCACCGCGCCCCGGCCGGTCATCGTATAGCGGGCGAGGAAATCCACGAATTCGCGCAGGTCCGCCCCGATCGTCAATTCGCTCGCAAGCCCCGCCACGGGCTTCAGCCGTTCCGCCTCGATTTGCGGATCGGGCGGATCGTCCCACACGACGCCCAGCAGCGCGCGCCCGCCCAGCGGCACGGCGACGATGGCGCCCGGCGCGAGCGGCTCCCGCGCCTTGTACGTCAACAAGCCGAGCCGGTGCGGCAAAAGCACCGATACGCGATAGGGGCAATCAGCCGTCACGGCCATCCGATCATGGTTTCGCAAGCGCTCGTCTTGGTGTAGGGCACCCGCAACGGCGATTGGGAGAGACTCATGCAATTTTTCGTGGATACCGCGGACGTGTCCGAGATCGAGGCACTGGCCGAAAGCGGGATGCTCGACGGTGTGACAACCAACCCGTCGCTGATCATGAAGGCCGGCCGTCCGATGGCCGAGGTGATCGCCGAGATCGCCAAGATCGTGGACGGCCCCGTCAGCGCCGAGGTGACCGCGACCGAGAAGGACCAGATGATCGCCGAGGGGCGCAAGCTGGCCGCCATCGCCCCCAATATCGCGGTCAAGCTGCCCTTGACGTGGGACGGCCTGAAGGCCTGCCGCGCGCTGACCGGCGACGGCTTCATGGTCAACGTGACGCTCTGCTTTTCCGCCGCCCAGGCGCTGCTCGCCGCCAAGGCCGGGGCAACCTTCATCTCCCCGTTCATCGGCCGGCTCGACGACATGGGCCTCGACGGCATGAAGCTGATCGAAGACATCCGCACCATCTACGACAATTACGACGATCTGCAGACCGAGATCCTGGCGGCCTCCATCCGCACCACCAACCACGTGCAGCTGGCCGCCATGGCCGGGGCGGACGTGGCGACGCTGCCGCCGGCGGTGCTGAAGAAGCTGGTCGAGCACCCGCTGACCGACAAGGGCCTCGAGCAGTTCCTGGCCGACTGGGAGAAGACCGGCCAGTCGATCCTTTAACGGGACCGCGGCAATTTGCGGAGCGGCTTTCACCCGCTGGCACCCTCTCGGCGCTACAAGGCGCCATGGACCAAGCCGCTCCCTATTTCGCCGAAGACGTGCGCCAGGCGCGCGCCGCCTGGCTCGCCGCGCTGCGTGGCGAGCGCGGGCTGTCGGCGGCGACCGCCGAAGCCTATGAGCGCGATACGCGCCAATTCCTCGTCTTTCTCGCCGAGCATCTCGGCGGCGCGCCTGACCTTGCCGGACTTTCGGCGCTGCGTCCGGCCGACGTCAGGGCCTTTCTTGCCGCCCGCCGCAACGACGGCGCCGGCCCGCGCAGCCTGGCGCGCGGCCTCGCCGGCGTGCGCGCGATGCTGTCGGCCTTCGAAAAAAGCCATGGCATCAACGCCGCCGCCGCGCGCGCCGTCGAGGCGCCGTCGCGCGCCCGCTCGCTGCCGCGTCCGGTGAGCGTGGAGGCCGCGCGGGCGATGCTGGTGCCGGGGGAGGGCTGGGTGGCTGCGCGCGACCGGGCGGTGATTGCGCTGCTCTATGGCGCGGGCCTGCGCGTCAGCGAGGCGACGGGCCTCGCCGCGTCCGCGCTCGCCCCGCCCGTCAGCCGCCTTCTCATCCGCGGCAAGGGGGGCAAGGAGCGCATCGTGCCGGTGCTTGGCCCGGTGGCGGAGGCCATCGAGGATTATCGCGCCGCCGCGCCCTTCACGCTGAAGGAGGGCCCATTCTTTCGCGGCGAGAAGGGCGGCCCGCTTTCGCCGCGCATCGTGCAGCGCGCGCTGGCCGAATGGCGCGGCGCGCTCGGCTTGCCCGACACCGCGACGCCCCATGCCCTGCGCCACGCCTTCGCCTCGCACCTGTTGGCGCGGGGGGCGGATCTGCGCACCATCCAGGAACTGCTCGGCCACGCGAGCCTGTCCACCACCGAGATCTACACCGCCGTCGACCAGAAGGCGCTCCTGGCCGCCTACCACGACGCCCACCCGCGAGCGGGCGCGTGAGGCCGCCGCCGCGCTGGCTGCGCCGCGCGCCGCTGGTCAAGGACCCGCTGCGCCACCTTTCCAAGCGCATGGCGCCGCTAGGGCCGGTGCGGGCCGAGGTGGAGGGCGTCCGGCTCGACCTCGCCCCGGCCGACAACAAGGTGGATTTCGACATCTGGTACAAGGGCCGCCTCGAGGAAGCGGCCGAGCGCGCGTTCCTGTGCGAGCATCTGGCGGCGGGCGACTGGTTCGCCGACATCGGCGCCAATATCGGGCTCTACACGCTGTCGCTGCTGTCGCGCGTGCCGGGCGCGCGCGCGATCGCCTTCGAGCCGCTGACGCGGCTGCGCTCCCGCCTCGTGCACAATCTCGCGCTCAACGGTTTGGCCGAGCGCGCCGTGGTGCGGCCCGAGGCCGTTGGCCCGGTCGGCGCGCTGACGCTATACGAAAGCCGCAACGCCGGCCGCTCGTCGCTGATCGCCTTCGACGGTGCGCGTGCGGGCGACACGGTGGCCGTTCGCCCGCTGGCCGACCTCGTCGAAGCGGCCGGCGCCGCGCCGCCAGCCGCGCTCAAGATCGACGTGGAAGGGTTCGAGGCGGCCGCGTTGATGCCCTATTTCGACACCGTACCAGCCGGCGATTGGCCCAAGGCCGTGGTCATTGAGACGCTTCATCGCGCTTTTTGGGAGCGAGATTGTCTACAAGAACTCTTCCAGAGAGGGTATGAGAGTGCTGGAATGACCGATGAGAACGCGCTTCTGGTGCGCACCCGTTAACCAAATCACGGCTTGTGAAGATACACCTATGGTCCAGCTGACGCTCCCGAAGAACTCGCAGATCACCAAGGGCAAGACTTGGCCGAAGCCAGAGGGGGCGACGAATCTTCGCGAGTATCGCATCTATCGCTGGCAGGAAGAGGGCGAGGACAACCCGTCCCTCGATACCTATTTCGTAGATGTCGACGATTGCGGCCCGATGATCCTGGACGGGCTTCTCTACATCAAGAACAAGATCGACCCGACGCTGTCCTTCCGCCGCTCCTGCCGCGAAGGTATCTGCGGCTCCTGCTCGATGAATATCAACGGCCTCAACGGCCTCGCCTGCATCAAGGGCATGGACGAGGTGGAGGGGCCGGTCACGCTTTACCCGCTGCCGCACATGGCCGTGGTGCGCGACCTGGTGCCGGACCTCACCAACTTCTACGCCCAGCTGCGCGAGATCGAGCCCTGGCTCAAGACCGACACGCCGCAGCCGCAGAAGGAATGGCGCCAGAGCCACGACGATCGCGGCAAGCTCGACGGTTTGTATGAGTGCATCCTGTGCGCCTGCTGCTCGACGAGCTGCCCCAGCTACTGGTGGAACGGCGACCGCTATCTCGGCCCGGCCGCGCTGCTCCAGGCGCACCGCTGGATCGTCGACAGCCGCGACGAACGCACCGGCGAGCGTCTCGATGCGCTGGAGGATCCGTTCCGCCTCTATCGCTGCCACACCATCATGAACTGCACCAACGCGTGTCCCAAGGGGCTCAATCCGGCGCTGGCCATTGCCGAGATCAAGGCGTTGATGGTCGAGCGCCGCCTGTAGGCGAGCCGATCCGCGGCGAGGTCCGCGCCCGCCCCGGCGCGGCCCGCGACAGCGCCGCGGCCGCATTGGGGCACGCCGCGCGCACCCTCGACGGAGCCATTGGCGTGCGGCGCGTTGCGGCATGGCCCGGCGCGCCGCCATTTGTCGCGCAAACGTGACAACGGGTTGCTTGGCGAAGAGCCCCGCAGGAGCCTAATTCAGAGCGTCGCTCGTCGCACAAGGGTTCCCATGCCGCGCCTCCTTTTCGCCCTTCTCATGCTTGCAGCCGTGCCGTTCCAGGCGCGGGCCGCAACGATCGAGACGGACCACGTCAAGGCCGAACTCGTGGTGCGCAACAGCGTGACCGCGCCGGGCGACGCCACCGACATCGCGATCGGCCATCGCCTCGAGCCCGGTTGGCACACCTACTGGCTCAATCCGGGCGATTCGGGCGAGCCGCCCATCGTCGAGTTCGATCTCGCCGCGGGAGGCGAGGCGGGTGAACTGCGCTTTCCGGCGCCGGAGCGGCTGCCGTATCCGCCGCTCCTCAATTTCGGATACAGCGACACCTTCACGCTTCTCGGCTCGATCGGCGTGCCGGCGGACTGGCCGGCCGGCACACCCTACCGCGTGCCCGTGCGCGTCGACTGGCTGGTGTGCGAGGAGATCTGCATTCCCGAAGGCGGCTCCACCGAGCTCGTCATCCCCACGGCCGCCGCCAGCGAACGGGATTCGGGCGTCGCCTTCACCTTCATGGAGGCGGAATGGGCGTTGCCGCGCGAGAGCGATGCGGCGGCCACCTACTCGCGCGGGGGCGACACCATCTACCTCACGCTGCCCATCGGCCACGCCGCGGACGCGAGCTTCTTCCCCCTGCAGCGCGGCGTGATCGACAACGCGGCCGAGCAGCGGGTGACCGAGGCCGCCGACGGCAACGGCATGACCATCGCGCTCGCCGGCGGCAATGCCAATCTGGACGGCACGCTGCGCGGCGTCGTCACCACCAAGGACGGCGCCTACTGGATCACCGCCAAGGGCGATCCCGACCGGACCGTTGCTGCCGCGCCGCCCGTCGCCGCCGCCGCGCCGCCCGATAACGGTGCGCCGGCCACGAACCTTGCCGCGCCGGCGCCGATCGGCGGGGGGCCGGCGGCGCCGCTGAAGGCCATGCTGTTCGCCTTTATCGGCGGCCTGATCCTCAACCTCATGCCGTGCGTGTTCCCGGTCCTGGCGCTGAAGGCGCTCGGCCTCGTCGCCCATGCGGACGCGCCGTTCACGCGCCGCGCCGCCATCGGTGCCGCCTATACGGGCGGCATCCTGGCGAGCTTCGCGGTGCTCGCGGCGGTGCTGTTGTCGCTGAAGGCGGCGGGTATGGCGGTGGGGTGGGGCTTCCAGCTGCAAAGCCCGCTGTTTGTCGCGGCGATGGCTGGGGTGATGTTCCTGGTCGCGCTCAACTTGTCGGGCGTGTTCGAGGTCGGAGCGGGGCTGACGCGCCTCGGCGGTCGCGGCCCGCAGGACGGGCTCGCCGGATCGTTCGCGACCGGCTGCCTGGCGACCCTCGTCGCAACGCCGTGCACGGCGCCGTTCATGGCGGTCGCCATCGGCACCGCGCTTGCGGCGTCCACCGGCACGGCGGCGCTCGTCTTCCTCGCCATGGGGCTGGGGCTTGCCGCGCCCTTCGTGCTCATCACGGTGATACCGGGGCTGGCGCGGGTGTTGCCGCGGCCGGGCGTGTGGATGACGCGGCTCAAGGAAGTGCTCGCCTTTCCGCTCTACGCCACCGCGGCGTGGCTGGTCTGGGTGCTCGCCCAGCTGGTGGGGCTCGATGCGCTGCTCGCCATTCTCCTGGCGCTGGTTCTGGTGGCGATGGCGGCGTGGCTTTATGGCTTGTCGCAGCGCGGCGGGGGCAGGTCGCACAAGGTGGCGGCCGGATTTGCGCTGCTGACGTTCGTCGCGGCGCTGGTGCTGTTCTACCCCGCGGTCTCCAGCGAGGCGCCGCCCGGCGTGATCCCGGCCGCGCAGGCGGGCACCGGCGAGCCCTTCAGCCCCGCCCGCCTCGCGGCGCTGGAGGCGGAGGATCGGCCCGTCTTCGTCAACGTCACCGCCGCCTGGTGCATCACCTGCAAGGTGAATGAGCGCGTCGTGTTCGAGGCGCCGGCCTTCCGCGCGCTGCTGGCCGATGGTGGCATCACCATGCTGACGGCCGACTGGACGCGGCGCGACCCCGACGTTACCGCCCTGATCGAGCGCTTCGGCCGCGCCGGCGTGCCGCTCTACGTCTACTTTCCGTCCGACGGAGATCCCATCGTGATGCCGCAGCTTCTCACCCTGTCCGTGCTCGCGCGCACCTTCGAGGAGAGCTGATGGTGGCGGTGCGCATAGCCGCCGCGCTCGCGGCCGCGGTCCTGTTTGCCGCTCCGCTTCGGGCAGATCCCGTGCCCGACGTCGCCGACTGGGCGGCCGTCGAGGCCGCCGCCCGCGGCCAGAGCGTCGACTGGTACGCCTGGGGCGGGGAGAGCCACATCAACGACTATATCGCCTGGGTGGGCGAGGCGGTGGCCGAGCGCTACGGCGTCACGCTGCGCCAGGTGAAGCTCGCCGATACGGCCGAGGCGGTGAGCCGCGTGCGCGCCGCCGCCGTGGCCGGCCAGGCCGATGGCGGCGCGGTCGACCTCATCTGGATCAACGGCGAGAATTTCGTCGCCATGAAAGAGAACGGCCTGCTGCTGGGCGGTGCGTGGGCCGAAAAGCTGCCCAACTGGCAGCTGGTCGATCTGGAGCGCTACGGCGCCGCCGTGCAGACCGATTTCGGCGTGCCCGTCGAGGGGACCGAGGCGCCCTGGGGCCGCGCGCAGCTCGTCTTCATGTTCGACGGCGCACGCACTGACCCGCCCCACTCGCTGGACGAGCTGGTCGCCTTCGCCAAGGCCAACCCGGGCCGCTTCACCTATCCGCAGCCGCCGGATTTCCTGGGCACAGGCTTCCTGAAGCAGCTCCTGATCGAGACGGTGCCGGACAAGTCGGTGCTCTACGCCCCCGCCGGCCCCGATGCGGCCGACCTCGTGCGCGCCCACCTCATCCCGCTGCTGCGGCGTCTGCATCCCCATCTGTGGCGCTCGGGCGAGGTTTTTCCGCAAGGCGTCGCCGATTTGCGCCGGCTTTTCGCCGACGGCGAGATCCTGCTGGCGCTGACGCACAACCCGAGCGACGCCGCCGCTGCCATCAAGGACGGCCTTCTGCCCGATACCGTCGCCGTGGCCGCATTCGCCACCGGCACCATCGGCAACGTCCACTTCGTCGCCATTCCGCACGATGCGGGCGACAAGGCGGGAGCGCTGGTGGTGGCCAACTTCCTGCTGTCGCCCGAGGCGCAGGCGCGCAAGGCCGACCCGCAGATCTGGGGCGACCCCGCCGTCATCGATGTGGACAAGCTCGAGCCGGGCGAGGCCGCCGCCTTCCCCGCCGCCGTTCGGGTTGACGCGCCGACCCTGCCGGAGCCTCATGCGTCCTGGACCGATGTCATCGAACGCGTGTGGGACGAGACCTTTTTGCAGTGAGCGACGCCAAAGCGAGCGTGCCGGCCCCCCGGGCAGCTCCCCTGAAGCCGAAAACCCTTAGGCGCTCGCGCTACACGCGCGCCGAGGCCGAGGCGCTTTTTGCCCGCCTCGCCGCGGCGCTGCCCGAGCCGAAGAGCGAACTCGAGTACGTCAATCCCTACACGCTGCTGGTGGCGGTCGCGCTGTCGGCGCAGGCGACGGACGCGGGCGTCAACAAGGCGACGCGCGGCCTGTTCGCCGTGGCCGACACGCCGCAGAAGATGGTGGCGCTCGGCGAAACCAGGGTTCGGGACTTCATCAAGACCATCGGCCTGTTCAACACCAAGGCGAAGAACGTGATCGCGCTGTCCAAAGCGCTGGTGCGTGAGCACGGCGGGGAGGTGCCGGCGAACCGCGCGGCGCTGGAGGCGCTGCCGGGCGTGGGGCGCAAGACGGCCAACGTGGTGCTCAACGTCGCCTTCGGCGAGCCGACCATCGCGGTGGACACGCACATCTTCCGCATCGGCAACCGGCTCGGCCTCGCGCCCGGCCGCACGCCCGACGAGGTGGAGGCGGTGCTGGAGAAGGTGACCCCCGCGCGCTTCAAGCACGATGCGCACCATTGGCTCATCCTGCACGGCCGGCATGTGTGCAAGGCGCGGCGTCCGTTGTGCGAAGCTTGCGTCATCTACGATCTGTGCAAGGCGCCGGACCGGAGACCACGCCCGGGCCATTGAGGCATGTCATGCCGGACCTGCCCGGGGCCGTTAGCGGCGCTGCGCGTGGCTGTTGCGGTTGCGTGGCCGGGCCGCATGGTGCACGTCTTGCTTCGCCCCCGCCTCTAGGACCGCTGGACAGTTTCATGATGCCACCCGTGCCGGACCGCCCGGCGCTCTTCCTCGATTTCGACGGCACCCTCGTCGAGATCGCCGCCGAGCCGGACAAGATCGTCGTCGCCGACGGCCTGCCGCGCCTGTTCCAGTCGCTGCTCGCCCAGACGGGCGGCGCCTTGGCGGTGGTCTCCGGCCGCAAGGTCGACGATATCGACAGCTTCCTGGCGATCCCCGTCGCCGCTGCCGGCATGCATGGGCTGGAGCGCCGCGCCACGCCCGGCGCCGCCCTCAGCCACTCCCCCCCGCCCGACGAGATCGCCGAATTGCGGGCGCGCATCGAGGGCTGGGACGGTCTCACCGACGGCGTGGTGATGGAGGACAAGGGCGCGGGGCTCGCGGTCCACTACCGCGCCGCGCCGCACCTCGAAGCGACGGTGAAGGACAAGATGAAGGCGCTGGTCGCCGATCTGCCCGCCCTCCACCTCATCGAGGGCAAGATGGTGGTGGAGGCCAAGGGGCGCGGCATCGACAAGGGGACGTCGGTGCGGGCTTTCATGGCGGGCCCACCTTTCGCGGGGCGTACGCCGGTCTTCATTGGCGACGACGTGACCGACGAAGACGGCATGCGCGCTGCGCACGATCTCGGCGGCTTCGGCATCAAGGTGGGGGAGGGACCGAGCATCGCGCGCTACCGCCTGCCGGATGTGCCGGCCGTCCACGCGTATCTGACGGAGGTGGCCAACCGCCCATGACGACTGCAAAACGCCGCGCCCAGCGCACACTCGCCAAAGACATGGACCATCGCACGAACACGATGGCGCTCGGCATCATCGGCAACTGCTCGATCAATGCCCTTGTCAACGATACCGGCCGCATCGTCTGGTGGTGCCTGCCGCGCCCGGACGGTGACCCGATCTTCCACAACCTGCTCGGCAGCCGCAACGAACCGGAAGACGGCGCCTTCTCCATCGAGATCGAGAATTTCTCGCACTCCGAGCAGCACTACATCGAAAACACCGCGATCCTGCGCACCCGCCTGATCGCCACCGACGGCTCGGCGCTGGAGATCGACGATTTCGCGCCGCGCTTCCTGCGCCGCGGCCGCGTCTTCCGCCCGGCCCAGATCGTGCGCCGGATGCGCCCCGTGTCGGGCCGGCCGCGGGCGCGGATCATCCTGCGCCCACGCTTCGACTGGGGGGCGACGCGGCCGCAGATCACCTCCGGCTCCAACCATGTGCGCTTCGTCAGCGCCGATACGGCGCTGCGCCTCACCACCGACGCGCCCGTCACCTACATCCGCGACGAGACGTTCTTCGTGCTGGAGCGCGAGATCAACCTCTTCCTGGGACCGGACGAATCGCTGTCCGACCGTCCCGGCAACATCGGGCGCGAGTTCCAGGAGGAGACCGAATACTACTGGAAGCGCTGGTCGCTGCGCCTTGCCCTGCCGCTGGACTACCAGGAGGCGGTGATCCGCGCGGCGATCACCCTCAAGATCTGCATGTTCGAGGAGACGGGCGCGATCCTCGCCGCCGTCACCACATCGATCCCCGAGGCGCCCTTCTCGGAGCGCAACTGGGACTATCGCTTCTGCTGGCTGCGGGACGCGTTCTTCGTCGTGCGGGCGCTCAACGCGCTGTCGGACCTCGAGACGATGGAGAACTACCTTACCTATATCCGCGACATCATCGGCATCACCAAGGGCGACCACATCCAGCCCGTGTTCGGTATCGGGCTCGAGACCGAATTGACCGAGAGCATGGCGGACCTACCGGGCTTCATGGGAATGGGGCCGGTGCGCGTGGGCAACCAGGCGCACGAGCATCACCAGCACGACGTTTACGGCAACATCGTGCTGGCGGCGGCGCAATCCTTCTTCGACAAGCGGCTCCTGCGGCAGGGCTCGATGGAGGATTTCCGCCATCTCGAGGTGATCGGCGACCGGGCCTACATGCTTTACGATCAACCCGATGCAGGCATTTGGGAACTTCGCACCCGCGCGCGAGTTCATACCTCGTCATCGCTGATGTGCTGGGCCGCACTCGACCGGCTTGCCAAGATCGCCAACCAGCTCGGGCTCAGCCCCAAGCATTGGCGCTCGCGGGCCAACGAGGTGCACGCGCGCATCTGCGAGGAGGCGTGGAGCGAGGATGTCGGTGCCTTTGTGGAAAGCTTCGGCGGGGAAGACCTCGATGCCTCGCTTCTTCTGATGGCCGAAGTGGGTTTCCTCGACGTCCACGACCCGCGCTTCGTCGCCACCGTGGAGCGCATCGGCGAAAAGCTGCGTCGTGGCAATCACCTCTATCGCTACAATGCTGCCGATGATTTCGGACGTCCCGAAGTCGCGTTCAACGTGTGCACGTTCTGGTTCATCGACGCGTTGGGACGTATGGAGCGCCGCGAGGAGGCGAGGGAAATCTACGAAACCATGTTGTCATGTAGAAATCATCTCGGTTTGTTATCGGAAGACGTTGATCCGACCTCAAGCATGTTGTGGGGAAATTTTCCGCAGACGTATTCCATGGTTGGAATTATTAATGGCGCTGTACGGTTGTCACGGCGCTGGGATAAAGTGATCTAGGCGGCCCCGGCCGTTGAAGCCTGGGGAGGCATCAAGCGAATGAGTCGCATCGTCATCGTTTCCAACCGCGTCGGCCCGTTGTCTGATACCGGCCGCGCCGGTGGGCTCGCCGTCGCGCTGGTGGATGTGCTGCGCGACCGCGGGGGCCTCTGGTTCGGCTGGTCCGGTGCGGTGTCGGACGAAGGCTCCTACGGTGCGCTGCGATTTGCCGAAGAGGGCAACGTCCAGACCGCGACCATCGACGTCGCCCAGGCCGATTATGACGAGTTCTATGCCGGTTTCGCCAACCGCGCCCTTTGGCCCACCCTTCACTACCGGCTCGACCTGACCGATTTCGACCGGCGCCTGGAAGAGGGCTACCGGCGCGTCAACGAGCGCTTCGCCGCGCGCCTGGTGCCGCTCTTGCGGCCCGACGATATCGTCTGGGTGCACGACTATCATTTCTTCCTGATGGGCGAGATGCTGCGCGACGCCGGCGTCAAAAGCCCCATCGGCTTCTTCCTGCACATCCCCTTCCCGGTGCCGGAAATCCTGACGGCGCTCCCGAACCACAAGAAGATCGTCCACGCGATGCTCGCCTACGACCAGGTGGGCTTCCAGACCTCCAATCACCTCGCGGCGTTCGAGCGCTACCTGTTCGAGGAAGTGGACGGGGTGCGCGAGGCCGATGGCGGCATCTCGGCGATGGGCCGCAAGGTTCACGCGGCCGCCTTCCCCATCGGCATCGACGCGGAGGCCTTCTCCAAGTTTCCCGAGAGCGACGAGGGGGCCGAGAGCCTCGCCCTGGTGCGCAACGAACTGGACGAGCGCAAGCAGATCGTCGGCGTCGACCGGATCGACTATTCCAAAGGCCTGCCGCAGCGCTTTTCCGCCTTTGAGCGGCTGCTGGAGCTTTATCCGGAGCACAAGGGCGAGGTGTCGATGCTGCAGATCGCGCCGCCCTCGCGCTCCGAGGTGCGCGCCTACTCGCAGATCCAGCGCACCCTGGAGGGCCTGTCCGGCCGCATCAACGGCCGTTTTTCCGATCTCGACTGGAACCCGATCCAGTTCATCACGCGCTCGTTCCCGCGCCGTTCTCTGGCCGGTATCTATCGCGGCTCGGCCGTCGGCCTCGTCACGCCGCTGCGCGACGGCATGAACCTCGTCGCCAAGGAATATATCGCCGCGCAGGATCCGGAAGACCCTGGCGTCCTCGTCCTGTCGCGCTTTGCTGGTGCCGCGGAGGAGATGCGCGAGGCGCTGATCGTCAACCCGTACTCGATCGACGAACTGGCCGAGGCGTTGCGCGCGGCGATCCAGATGCCGCTCGCGGAGCGCAAGCAGCGCTTTGAGCCGCTGTATCACGGGGTGATGACCAACACGGCGTCGAGCTGGGCGCGCATCTTCCTGGAGCGCCTGCTGGAGACCCACGCTTCGCCGCCCGAGGAACCGTCCGAGGAAGGCTAACCGCCCGGCCGGTCGGGCGTCACAGATCCGGCAGCTGCACCCGGTCGTCGATCCCGAACAGGATCGTGAGCAGCGCGACGCGCACCCACATTCCGTTGCGCTCCTGGCGCCAGTATTTGGCGCGCGGATCCTGGTCGATCCGCGGGTCGAGCTCGTCGCGACGTGGCAGCGGGTGCAAGATGGCGCAATCGGCCTTCAGCATCGGCAGGTGCTCAGCACGCAGATGGTAGCGGTGGTAGTCCTGCGCGCCGGCGTTGTCGCCTTCGTACTCGTCCTGGATGCGGGTCATGTAGATGGCATCGGCGGCGGCGATCGCGCCCGCGAAGTCCGTCGTTTCCTCGAAATCGAAGCGGGAGGCGGACAGGTCCTGCCGCAGATCGTCGGCGATGCGGAAGGACGGCGGCGAGGCGAAGAGGATCTTCACGCCGTCATAATTGGTGAGGAGACGGGCCAGCGAGCGGACGGTGCGGCCGCGCTTCAAGTCGCCGACCATGCAGATGGTCTTGCCCTCGATGCCGCCCATCTCCCGCAGGCTGCGGGCGAGGGTGTAGATGTCGAGGAGCGCCTGCGTCGGGTGCTCGTCCGGCCCCGAGCCGGCATTGATGATGGGCACCGGGCGCGGCGTCTCGTCCAGCATCGTCGCGATCCGCTCGCACAGCCGCGCGATGGGCGAACGCATGATGATGAGGTCGACGTAGGAGGAAAAGGTCCGCAGCGAATCCTCCACGCTCTCGCCCTTGCGCTCGGAGGAGGTGGAGGCGTCGCGGATCTCCGAGGCGGTGATGCCGAGGATGTGGCAGGCCGACTGGAACGACAGGAAGGTGCGCGTGGAGGGCTGCGTGAAGTACAGCATGGCCCGCTTGTGCGGCAGCAGGCTGCGCAGATAGTTGAGCCCCTCGCGGCTCTTGTCGAACCGGCGGATCGTCGTGGTCAGCGTGTAGAGATAGTCGAGGAATGCGCGGTCGAACTGCGACGAGGAGAGGATGTGGCGCACCGGCGGTTGCTCGCTCGCGAAGGCGTCCATGGCATTCCTGCTCTCATATTGGGCAATCGGCGCACACTAGCGGCATGGCCGCCCGCACCCAAGCCCCCAAGCGTCGCATCGGCGAGTTAGGCACAGTTCGTCCCCGGCGGGCCGTGGCGGGTCCGCCGGGGTGCGAGGCTCAGTCGCGTTGCAGGCGCGCCAGCAGGCTGGAGGTGTCGAAGCGGTTGCCCCCCATTTTCTGCACCTCGGCATAGAACTGGTCCACCAGCGCGGCGACCGGCAGGCTCGCCCCGTTGCTGCGAGCCTCGTCCAGGCAGATGGCGAGGTCCTTGCGCATCCAGTCCACCGCGAAACCGTACTCGTAGAAGCCGCGGTTCATGGTCTCCCAGCGGTTTTCCATCTGCCAGGAGCCCGCCGCGCCCTTGGAGATGACGCCGATCACCTTCTCGATGTCGAGCCCGGCGGCCTTGCCGAAATGGATGCCCTCCGAAAGGCCCTGCACCAGCCCGGCGATGCAGATCTGGTTCACCATCTTGGTGAGCTGGCCGGCGCCCGTCTCGCCCATCAGCCCCACCATGCGCGCGTAGCAATCGATGACGGGCTTGGCCTGGTCGAACACCGCCTGGTCGCCGCCCACCATCACCGTGAGCGCGCCGTTTTCGGCACCGGCCTGGCCGCCCGACACCGGCGCATCGAGGAAGCCGAAGCCCTTCTCGTCGGCCGCGGCGCGCAACTCGCGCGCGACGGAGGCCGAAGCGGTGGTGTTGTCGATGAAGATCGCGCCCGGCTTGACGGCGTGGAAGGCTCCGTCGGGACCGATGGTGACGGAGCGCAGGTCGTCGTCGTTGCCGACGCAGCAGAACACGAAGTCCTGGCCCTCGGCCGCCTCCTTGGGCGTCGCCTTGGCGGTGCCGCCGAACTCGGCCGCCCATTTATCGGCCTTCGCCGCGGTGCGATTGTAGACGGTCACGGCGTGGCCGCCTTTTTGGAGATGCCCGGCCATCGGGTAGCCCATCACGCCCAGGCCAATGAATGCGACGTTCGCCATCAGTGCGTTCCTCGTGTCTGTTGCGATCTGGCTTTAGCGCGGCGGCCGGCCGTTGTCAGGGGCCGTGCCGGTCAGGCGAGCGCCTGGGCGAGATCGGCGACGAGGTCGTCCACCGCCTCGATGCCGACCGACAGGCGCAACAGGCCCGGCGGGATGGCCCGGTGCGCCGGCTCGATGCTGGCGCGATGCTCGATCATCGATTCCACGCCGCCGAGCGAGGTGGCACGTTTGATCAGGCTTACCCGTCCGGCCACCGCAAGCGCCGCCGCCGCGTTTTCGACCTCGAACGAGAGGAGCCCGCCGAAGCCGCCCTCCATCTGGGCCGCCGCAACGGCGTGGCCGGGATGGGTCGGCAGTCCCGGGTAATGCACGCGCGTCACCTTGGGGTGCGCGTCGAGCACATGGGCGATGTGGAGCGCGGAGCGGCTCATCGCCATCGCGCGCAGCGCCAGCGTGCGCATTCCGCGGGTGAGGAGCCACGCATCGAACGGGCTCACCATCGCCCCGGTGAGGGCGCGGCTCGCCTTGGCCGCCTCGAAGGTCTCGCGCCGCTCGCTGCCGGCGACCAGCACGCCCGCCAGCACGTCCGAATGGCCGTTGAGCGCCTTGGTGGCCGAATGCACCACGATGTCGGCACCGAGGGCGCGCGGGCGGGTGTGGATCGGCGTCGCGGCGGTGGAATCCACCATCAAGATCCCGCCGTGGCGGTGCACGATGGCGGCGGCCGCCTCGATCGAGATCACGGTGAGGAGCGGGTTGGACGGCGTCTCGATGGCGACGAGCCCCGGCCGGTGCGCGGCGCACACGGCCTCGAGCCCGGCAAGATCGCCCGCGTCGAAGAAATGGAGCCGCGCCGGGTCGGTGACGAGCTCGCTCGCCAGCCGCTCGGTGCCGTAATAGGCGCCCCGCTGCACCGCGACGTGCCCGCCAGCGTGCACCCGCATCGCCGCCGCCAGCGCCGCGATACCGGATGGGAACAGCACGGCCTCGCTGCCCCCCTCCAGCGCGGCGATCACCGCTTCGGCCTCGCGCACGGTCTGGTTGTTGTCTCGGCGGTAGATGTCGCCGGACGCCGGCAGGCGGTAGTCCGCATCGCGCACGAAGGTGGTGGCCGTCTCGATGGCGCTCACCACGCCGCCGGTGGCGGTGTTGGTGTGTCCTGCGGCGGTGGCGGCGATGGTGGCGGGGAGGGGTTTGTCTGTCATTCGTGCTGAGCGATCGGTCCGTCGGGTTTGCGGCGCATGTCGAGATGGCGCGTCAGGCGGCGTTCCAGGACGTCCCAGACGCGCCGCAGCGTCTCTACCAGAATGAGGTAGAGCGCGGCAGCATAGAAATAGACGTCGAAGCGGAAGGTGTCGGAATAGGCGAGGCGGGTCTCGCCCAGGAGGTCGTAGACGGTGACCACCGAGGCGACGGCCGAGGCCTTCACCATCAGGATGATTTCGTTGCCGAAGGGGCGCAGCGCGTAAAGCGCCGCCTGGGGCAGGATGACGCGCAGGAAGGTGATGCGCTTGGACAGCCCCAGCGCCGCCGAGCCCTCCCACTGGCCGGACGGGACGGCCAGCACGCCGCCGCGGAAGACTTCGGCCTGGTAGGCGGCCGTGTTGAGGGTGAAGGCGATGAGCGCGCAGTTGAACGGGTCGCGCAGGAGGGTCCACATGCCGATGTCGCGCCAGAAGCCGGAGAACTGTCCGGCGCCGTAGTAGAACAGGAACAGCTGGGCGAGCAGCGGCGTGCCCCGGAACAGCGCGATGTAGAACCAGGCGAGAGCGTTGAGAATCCGGCTCGTCGACATGCGTCCCGCGCACACCAGCGCGCCCAGGACGGCGCCGAACGCGACGGAGATGAAAACGAGCTGCAGCGTGACGAGGAAACCGTCGAGAAGGTCGTCGCCGTAGCGGGCGAGGATGTCGGGAACGATGTTCATCGCACGTACGCCCGCCCATAGCGCTTTTCGAGGAGGCTGAGGATGGTCATGGAGACGAGCGACATCACGAAGTAGATGCCGATCGCGACGAGGTAGAAGAAGAAGGGCTCCTTGGTGGCGCCGACCGCGACGGAGGTCTGGCGCAAGAGGTCCGGCAGCGCGATCACCGACACGAGCGCCGTGTCCTTGAGGAGGACGAGCCACAGGTTGCCGAGCCCCGGCAGCGCCAGCCGGACGAGCTGCGGGATGACGACCTTGCGCAGCGTCGCCCAGCGGCCGAGCCCCAGCGCGCCGGCAGCTTCGTACTGGCCGCGCGCGATCCCGCTAAGCGCGGCCATGAACACTTCCGAGGCGAACGAGGCGGAGACCGCGCCGAGCGCCACCATGCCGGCGAAAAACGCCGAGATCTCGACATACGCGTCGGAGAACAGGCCGACGAACCAGGCCAGCGCCATGGAGAAGCCGTAGTAGACCATGAAGAGCGTGATCAGCTCCGGCAGGCCCTTGAAGACGGTGGTGAAGCCGGTGGCCGAGACGCGCAGCACCGTGTGGTCGGAGCGGCGCGCCAGCGCCAGCAGGAAGCCGCCGACGAGGCCGATGGGCGCGGTCGCGAGCGCGAGGAGAATTGTGATCTTGAGGCCGGCAGCGAGCTGGTCGCCCCAGCCGTTGGGCCCGAAACTCAACAGGCCCAGCAGGCTGTCATCCATGATCGCAAGCGCCTCGGTGCGAGGAAGGTGGGGGCGGCAACAGCCGCGCCGCCCCGCTCAAGGCTCAGTCGCCGTAGACGTCGAACGCGAAATACTTGTCGTTGATCTGCTTGTAGGTGCCGTCGGCGCGGATGGCGGCGATGGCCTCGTTGAACTTCGCCACCAGTTCGTCCTCGCCCTGGCGCACCGCGATGCCGGCGCCCGGCCCGTTGATCTCGGGGTCGGGCGTCAGCGTCGTCAGGATCTTGCAGCAATCGCCGTCGGGCGATTCGATCCAGTCGGACAGGACGACCACGTCGTCGATGGCGGCGTCGATGCGGCCGGAGGCCAGGTCGAGCTTGTACTCGTCCGGCGAACCGTAGCGGCGCAACTGCGTATCGGGGAACTTGGCGGCCGCATAGTTGGCATGCGTGGTGGACGATTGCGCGCCCATGATGATGTCGGACAGCGCTTCCGGTGTCGCTTCGGTGAGGTCCGAATCCTTCGGCACGGCAATGGCGGGCGGGGTATTATAGTACTTGTCGGTGAAGGCGACGACTTCGGCCCGCTCCGGCGTGATCGACATCGAGGCGATGATCGCGTCGTACTTGTTGGCGCGAAGCGCGGGGATGATGCCATCCCAATCCTGCGCGACGAAGGTGCACTCGGCATCCATTTTCTCGCACAGCGCCTTGGCGATATCGACGTCGAACCCGACAAGCTCGTTGGCGGGCGTGGTGTAGTTGAACGGCGGGTAGGCCCCTTCGGTCCCGATCCGCAATTTCATCTTGTCCTGCGCTGCAGCCGGAATGGCGAGCGCGGTGGCGATGGCCGCGACGATGATCAATTTCATGGAAATCGCTCCAAATCAGTCACATAAGGGTATCTTGCCGCTTCGCTGGAACGATGCAAGCGTCAGGCCGGCCATGCGAAGTGGTGCAAGATGCTTGACGATCGGGGGCGGCGGCCGTATTTGGAGCGTCCCACAACAAGATAAGAAGGCAATGGCTCGCCGCGCTGGGATTTCCAGCGCATTTTTGTGCGAGACCGCTGCGAAATACAGGTGAAAGATGTACGCAGTCATCAAGACCGGCGGCAAGCAGTATCGCGTGTCAGCCGGTGACGAGTTGAAGATCGAGACGGTCCAGGGTGCTTCCGGCGACCAGGTGTCGTTCGGCGAAGTGCTGATGATCGGTGACGGAGACAACTTCTCCGTCGGTGCGCCGCTGTTGGATGGCGCCACCGTGTCGGGCGAGATCGTTGATCAGGTGCGCAACAAGAAGATCATCATCTTCAAGAAGCGCCGGCGCCAGAACTCGCGGCGCAAGAATGGTCACCGTCAGCAGCAGACGCTGGTGAAGATCACCGGCATCAACCCCGCCGCGTAAGGAGCGTTTGAGATGGCACACAAAAAAGCAGGCGGTTCATCCCGCAACGGTCGCGATACCGCTGGCCGCCGCTTGGGCTTCAAGAAGTTCGGCGGCGAGGCGGTCATCCCCGGCAACATCATCGTGCGCCAGCGTGGCACGCGGTGGCATCCGGGCGAAAATGTCGGCATGGGCAAGGACCACACGCTGTTCGCGCTGGTGGAAGGGCACGTGTCGTTCCGCAAGAAGCTCGGCCGCACCTATGTGTCGGTGAGCCCCGCCGCCATTGCGGCGCCGGCCCCGATGGCGGCGGAATAGGGCCTTTTCGCAAGGCCCCCGGCGGGGCATCAATGGCGTCGCCGAAATACGGAGGCGCCCGTGGCCATCGTCGTCTACCACAACCCCGATTGCGGCACCTCGCGCAACGTCCTTGAGATCATCGGGGCGTCGGGCGGGCGTGCCACGGTGGTTGAATACCTCAAGGTCGGCTGGACGTGGCCGCAGCTCGTCGGGCTGTTCGCGGCCGCCGATCTCACGCCGCGTACCGCGCTTCGCGTGGCCAGATCGCCGGCCGAAGAGATGGGGCTGACAAAGCCCGACACGAGCGAGGAGACGATCCTCGCGGCGATGATCGAGCATCCCATCCTGGTCAACAGGCCGATCGTGTGCACGCCGCGCGGCGTCCGGCTGTGCCGGCCGAGCGAGACCGTGCTCGACCTTCTCGACACCTTGCCGCCCGGCCCGTTTTCCAAGGAAGACGGGACGCTCATCATCAACGCAGCGGGCGAGCGGGTCGTCTAGGGCGACGCTTGCAGCCGAGGGGGCGCGGCCGGTGAAATTTCTCGACCAAGCCAAGGTCTATGTACGCTCCGGCAACGGGGGCGGCGGCGCCGTCTCGTTCCGCCGGGAGAAGTTTGTCGAGCACGGCGGCCCGGACGGCGGTGACGGCGGGCGCGGCGGCGACGTATGGGTCGAGGCCGTCGAAGGCCTCAATACGCTGATCGATTTCCGCTACCAGCAGCATTTCCGCGCCGGCTCGGGCGTCGGCGGAGCCGGGCGCAACCGCACCGGCGCCAACGGCGCGGACACGGTGCTGAAGGTGCCCGTCGGCACCGTGGTGCTGGACGAGGAAAAGGAGCGGGTGCTCGCCGACCTCACCAAGCCGGGCCAGCGCGTCAAGCTGCTGGCCGGCGGCAATGGCGGCTTCGGCAACGCGCGCTTCAAATCGTCCGTCAACCGGGCCCCACGCCGCGCCAACCCCGGCCTGGAGGGCGAGGAGATGGGCATCTGGCTGCGCCTCAAGCTGATCGCGGACGCGGGTCTCGTGGGGCTGCCCAACGCTGGCAAGAGCACGTTCCTGGCCGCCGTCACCGCCGCCACGCCCAAAATCGCCGACTATCCCTTCACCACGCTGCACCCGCACCTGGGCATCGCCGAGATCGACTCGCGCCGCCTGGTGATCGCCGACATCCCCGGCCTCATCGAGGGGGCCAGCGAGGGCGTGGGCATCGGCGATCGCTTCCTCGGCCACATCGAGCGCTGCCCGGTGCTCCTGCATCTGGTCGACGGCACGTCGGAGGATGTCGCGGCCGACTTGCGCGTGGTCACGGCGGAGCTGGAAGCCTACGGCGCCGGCCTCGCCGACAAGCCGCGCATCGTGGCGCTGTCGAAGTGCGACGCCATCGCCGACGTCGCGCAGCAGAAGGCCGAGCTTGCGGCTGCCGCGGGGTGCGATGTGTACGCCATCTCCGCCGCGACGGGGGAGGGCGTGCGCGAGGTGCTGCGGGCGTTGGCGGACATTGTCCTCGCCGGCAAGCAACCGCGCGTTCCCAAAAAGGAGGAGCCGGCGCCGTGGCAGCCGTAAGCCCGCTGGAGCCTGCCTCGTTCCTCGCCCGCGCCAAGCGCATCGTCGTCAAGCTGGGCTCGGCCTTGCTCGTCGGGGCGGATGGCGCCCCCCGCCGTGCCTGGCTCGAGACGCTGGCCGAGGACCTCGCCGCGCTCCACGCGCGCGCGGACGTGCTGATCGTGTCGTCGGGCGCCATCGCCATGGGGCGCGGGCCGATCGGCTACGGCACGCGCGCGCTGCGGCTGGAAGAAAGCCAGGCCGCCGCCGCCGTGGGGCAGATCGCGCTGGCCGCCGAATGGGCGACCGTGCTCGGCGCGCAGGGGATGCGGGCCGCGCAGGTGCTCCTGACCGTGCGCGACACGGAGGAGCGGCGCGCCTATCTCAACGCGCGCACGACGCTCGCCGAGCTCCTGCGCGCGCGCTGCGTGCCGGTGATCAACGAGAACGACACCATCGCCACCAATGAGATCCGCTACGGCGACAACGACCGCCTCGCCGCCCGCGTCGCCACCATGATCTCGGCCGACTGCCTGGTCCTGTTCTCCGACGTGGACGGCCTCTACACCGCCCCGCCGGCCGACGACCCGGACGCGCGCCTGATCGAGAGCGTTCCCCGCCTCACCGAGGAAATCTACGCCATGGCGGGCGACGCCGGCTCGGCGCTGTCGCGTGGCGGGATGAAGACCAAGCTCGACGCCGCGCGCATCGCCACGGAGGCGGGCGTCGCGATGGCGATCGCCTCGGGACGGGTCGACCACCCGCTGACGGCGCTGGAGGCGGGCGGGCGCGCCACCTGGTTCCATCCGCGCACCGATCCGGTGACGGCGCGCAAGGTGTGGATCTCCGGTTCGCTGCAGGCGGCCGGCTCGCTGACCCTCGACGATGGCGCCGTCGCGGCCGTCCAGCGTGGCCGGAGCTTGCTGCCCGCCGGCGTGCGGGCCGTCTCCGGCGATTTCTGCCGCGGCGACGCGGTTCGCCTCGTCGACAGCGAAGGCCGGGAGATCGGCCGCGGCCTCGTTGCCTACGATGCGAGCGATGCCCGCTTGATCGCCGGGCAGAAAACGCATTCACTCCCCGCGATCGTGGGGGCGCGCGCCCGCGCCACCATGGTCCACCGCGATGACATGGCGCTGCATTTCGCGCCGCCGGAGGCCCCGTGACGACGCTAGCCCTTGCCCGTACCGACACCGACGCGGACACGCTGATCGCCGAGATGGGCGTGCGCGCCCGCGCCGCGCAGCGTCGCCTGGCCCTCGCCGCGAGCGAGACCAAACGCGCCGCCCTTGCCGCCATGGCCGCTGAAGTGCGCGCCGCGGCGCCGGCCATCCTCGCCGCCAACGCCGCCGATCTGGAGGCGATGGACGCCAACCCCGCCTTCCGCGACCGTGCCCGCCTCACCGAGGAGCGCATCGCGGCCATCGCGGCGGCGCTGGACGACATTGCCGCCCTGCCGGACCCGGTCGGCCGCGTCCTCGCCGCCTGGACGCGGCCCAACGGGCTCAAGATCGAGCGCGTCGCGACGCCGCTCGGCGTCATCGGCGTGATCTACGAGAGCCGCCCCAACGTGACCGCCGACGCGGCCGCGCTGTGCGTGATGGCCGGCAACGCCGCGATTCTGCGTTCCGGCTTCGAGACGCTGCGCAGCGCCACCGCCATCGCCGACGCGCTGCGTGCCGGTCTCGCGGCCGCGGGCCTGCCGCAGGACGCGGTGCAGCTCGTGCCCACGCGCGACCGCGCGGCCGTCGGCGCTATGCTGAAAGGCGCGGCCGGCGGGATCGACGTGATCGTGCCGCGCGGCGGGCGCAGCCTTGTGGAGCGCGTCGGGCGCGAGGCGCGCGTGCCGGTGTTCGCCCACCTGGAAGGCTTGGTGCACGTCTTCATCCACGCCGCGGCGCGGCCCCAGATGGCGCTCGACATCGTGCTCAATTCCAAGATGCGCCGCACCGGCGTCTGCGGCGCCGCCGAGACGCTGCTGATCGACGAGGCCGCCGGGGAGCAGTTGCCGGGGCTGGCGAAGGCGCTGGAGGAGGCGGGCTGCGAGCTGCGCGGCGACGCGCGGGCTGCCGCCCTCTATCCCATGGCACCGGCCAGCGAGGCGGACTTCCGCACCGAATATCTCGCTCCCATCATCTCCATCGCCGTGGTCGACGGTCTCGACGGCGCGCTGGCGCACATCGCCCGCTGCTCGTCCGACCACACCGATTGCATCGTGACGGAGGACGGGGCAGCGGCCGAGCGGTTCCTCACCGAGGTGGATTCGGCCATCGTGGTGCACAATGCCTCCACGCAGTTCGCCGATGGCGGCGAGTTCGGCATGGGCGCGGAGATCGGCATCGCGACGGGCCGCCTCCATGCCCGCGGTCCGGTGGGGGTGGAGCAGCTCACCACCTTCAAGTACCGCGTGCGTGGGGAGGGGCAGACGCGCCCGTGAGAGGGCGCGACGCTCCCGGCCTGTTCGCATCCGCGACCGTCGAATTTCCCGCACTGCGACTGCCGCCGTCGGCGCCGGGGCAGCGGATCGGCCTGTTCGGCGGCTCGTTCAATCCGCCGCACCGGGGCCATCGCCACGTGGCGCTCATGGCGCTCAAGCGGCTGGCGCTCGACCGGGTGTGGTGGCTCGTCACCCCCGGCAACCCGATGAAGGCCAACGACGGCCTGCCGCCGCTCGCCTGCCGCGTCGCCGCGGCCAAGGCGTTGGCCACCCACCCGCAGATGGCGGTCACGGCGGTTGAGGCGGCGCTCGACGTGCGCTACAGCGCCGATGTGGTCCGCCTGTTGCGCAAGCGGCTGCCCGACCGCAAGCTCGTCTGGCTGATGGGCGCCGACAATCTGGCCAGCCTGCACCGCTGGCAGCACTGGCGCGAGCTGATGCGGACCGTGCCCATCGCGGTGGTCGACCGGCCGGGTGCGTCGCTGTCCGCCCTCAACGCGCCGGCGGCCAACGCCTTCGCCTTCGCGCGCCGGCCTGAGGCCGATGCGCGCACCCTGGCGGAGGCATCGCCCCCGGCCTGGGTGTTTCTGCATGTGCCTTTGGAGCCGGTGTCTTCGACGGCTTTGCGCTCTACGATGACTGTTTCACCATCCGCGTCTTGAAACGGACACGGTCGAAAACTTATCTTTTGTACAGCCACGCGTTGATTCGTGGCAAAGACGGGAAGAAAGGAAGCCCCGCACACATGGCATTGACGCAAGATGGGCCGTCGCAGGCGGTCCATGTCGAGAGGGCCGGCCCAGCCGACCAGCTCGCCATCGTCCTTGATAGCCTCGACGGCTCGAAGGCGGAGGACATCGTTGCCATCGACGTGACCGGCAAGACGCCGCTCGCTGACCATATGGTCGTTGCCTCTGGCCGATCCCACCGTCACGTGGGTGCCGTAGCAGACCACCTTCTGCGCGATCTCAAGAGTGGCGGCGTGAAAAACGTGCGCGTGGAAGGCCTGAACGCGGCCGACTGGGTGCTCATCGACGCCGGCGACGTGATCGTGCACGTGTTCCGTCCGGAGGTGCGCCAGTTCTACAACCTGGAAAAGATGTGGCAGGTTGAGAGCGCGTCCCACGTGGAGCTCGTGGTCTGAAGATACTCGTCCTCGCCGTCGGCAAGGCGGCGGGACCGGAACGGGAGCTTTGCGAGCGATATCTCGCTCGCGCCAGTCCGCTTGCGCGCCAGATGGGCGTGAGCGACGTGTCGGTGAGGCAGCTTCCCGACGCCAGCGGTCCCACGCGGGCCGAGCTCGAGGGCGCGGCGATCCTCGACAAGCGGCTGCCCGGCAAGCTGATCGTGCTGGATGAGCGCGGCGCGTCGTGGACGAGCGCGGAGCTTGCACGAAGCTTGCGGGATTGGGCCGATCAGGGAACATCGGCCGTGACATTTGCCATCGGAGGGGCAGATGGTCATCCGGAGGCTGTTCGGGCAGCTGCCGACAAAGTGATATCCCTGAGCGCGATGACGCTGCCGCATCTGTTGGCGCGCGCGCTGGTTCTGGAACAGATTTATCGGGCGATCACGCTATGCGTTGGGCATCCATATCATCGGGCCTGATGGTGCTGTCGCGGCTTGTCCTCGCGCTCATGGTTTTCGGACCCGTGGCGGCGCAGGCTCAAGCGGCGGGGGACGGCGCGCGTGCCGCCGCGCTCGCCAGCGAGCGCACGCAGCTGACCAGCCGGCTGGAGCGTCTGCGCGAGGAGACCGCCGCGACCGAGGCGCGCGCGGCCGCCTTGGGCGAGACGCTTGTCGATCTCGCCGGAGACGAGGCGAAGCTGCGCCAGCGGCTCGCGGAAACGGCGGCCCGCGTCGCCGAAGTCGAGGGCCGCATCGCCGATGACGAGGCCGCGCTCGACGCGTTGACCGGAGATCAGGCGTTGATTCGCCAGGAACTCGCCGGCAGGCGCCACGAACTGGCGGTGGTGATGATGGCGCTGCAGCGCATCGGGCAGCGCCCGCCGCCGGCCCTGTTTGCCGGCGACGGTGGGCCGACCGACGTCGTGCGCGGGGCGATCCTGCTCAACGCCGCCATCCCCGGCCTCGACGGGGAGGCGCAGGCGCTGGCGGCCAAGCTGGCCGAGGCCGCGCGGCTTTCGGCGGATGAGGAGGCGCGCTGGGCGAGCCTCCGGAACGATCTTGCCGAAGTGGAGGAGGAGCGCGAGCGGCTCAACGCGCTGGTCGACGAATTGATGCGCCGCCGCGCGCTGTCGCTCTACGAGCGCGACCAGGCGAGCGCGGACCTCGCCCGCCTCGCCGAGGAGGCCGATACGGTCGAATCGCTGCTGTCGCGCCTGTCGCAGGGCAAGTCGGGGCGCGACACGACGCAGCAGGCGCTGGGCTTCGCCGCGCGCCGCGGCGGCCTCGCCGATCCGGTGGCCGGCGTCGTGATCGGCGAATATGGCGATCCGACCCAGGCGGGGGCCCTGTCGGAAGGGCGCATTGTAGCGGCGTTGCCACAATCCACGGTTTTTGCACCGATGCCCGCGACCGTCCTATATGCGGCGCCGTTTCGCAGCTATGGCCACGTCTTGATCCTGGACGCAGGCGACGGCTACCATATGGTGTTGACCGGGCTCGAGGAGAGCTTTGTCGAGGCTGGGTCCGTGGTCGCGGCTGGATCGCCGGTTGGCCGCATGGGGGCTCGGCGAGGCCGGTCCGCTGTGGTTCCTGCCAAAGACGAAAAGGGGGCACTCACCGCATCCCGCCCCTTACTATATGTTGAGTTGCGTCGAGACGGCGCCGCGGTGGATAGTCATGGGTGGTGGCGAGATCCGGGCCCCGATGGTGGAAGGACAAGTGGATGATGCGTCGATTTGGTTTGCTGATGACCGGCGCTGCGATCGGCGCCGTCGCGGTTGTGGGGATCACCGATCCCGGCAAACTGCTTGCTCTGTCCGCCAACGCGGCGTCGACCGAGACTTACCGTCAGCTGGATCTCTTCGGTGACGTGTTCGAGCGCGTGCGCGGCGACTATGTGGAAGCGCCTGACGAGAAGGCGCTGATCGCAAGCGCCATCAACGGGATGCTGGCCTCGCTCGACCCGCACTCGAGCTATATGCCGCCCGACGATTTCAAGGACATGCAGGTCCAGACCCGCGGCGAGTTCGGTGGCCTCGGCATCGAGGTCACCATGGAAGGCGAGCTGATCAAGGTGGTGACGCCCATCGACGACACGCCCGCTTTCAAGGCCGGCGTGATGGCTGGCGATCTCATCACCCACCTCGACGGCGACGAGGTGGCCGGCCTCACCCTCGCCGAGGCGGTGGACCGCATGCGCGGCCCCGTCAACACGGACATCGTCATCACGGTGCGGCGCGAGGGCGTGGCCGAGCCCATCGACATTACCATCACGCGCGACATCGTGCGGATCCAGTCGGTCAAGTGGGAAAAGCAGGGCGACGACGTCGGCTATATCCGGATCTCGCAGTTCAACGAGCGCACCTATGACGGCGTCGAGAAGGCGCTGGACGAGCTCGAGGCCGAGATCGGCGAAGACAACGTCAAGGGCTACATCCTCGACCTGCGCAACAACCCCGGCGGCCTGCTCGACCAGGCGATCTCCGTGTCCGACGCCTTCCTGGAGCGCGGCGAGATCGTGTCGACCCGCGGCCGCGAGGACGACGAGACGCGCCGCTACGGTGCCGCGGCGGGCGACGATGCGGACGGCAAGCCGGTGATCGTGCTGATCAACGGCGGATCCGCTTCGGCTTCGGAGATCGTGGCCGGCGCGCTGCAGGATCATCGCCGTGCGACGGTGATCGGCACCCAGTCCTTCGGCAAGGGCTCGGTCCAGACGATCATCCCGCTCGGCTCCAACGGTGCGATCCGGCTGACCACGGCGCGCTACTACACGCCGGCCGGCCGCTCGATCCAGGCTCGCGGCATCGAGCCGGACGTGGAAGTGATCCAGAAGCTGCCGGAGGAACTGCAGGGCAAGCTCGAGGCGCGCGGCGAGGCTTCGCTGCGCGGCCACCTGGTGTCCGAGGATGGCGAGGAGAAGGAGCGCGAGGGTTCCTACGCCTACGTCCCGCAGGACCGCGAGCAGGACGAGCAGCTGCAGTACGCGCTGGAACTCTTGCGCGGCATCAAGGTCAACAAGGTGTTCCCGCCGAACCCGACCGAGGGCATTCCGAACTGATCGGCCACCCCTTCGGCTCAGCTACCGTATGAAAAGGGCGCCCTCCGGGGCGCCCTTTTTGTTTGGCGCCCCCTCGCTCACGTCCAAAAGTCCGTGACCGGACGTCAGCGCGCCTCCAGCGTCGCGAGGGCGACGCCGATCAGCACCAGCGCGGGGATCGTCTTCACCAGCACGCCCAACGGATCGAGCCACAGGTACGGCGTCAGCACGGTGGCGCTCGCCAGATAGAACAGAGTGAGCCCGATGGCGGCCCAAAGGCCCTTCCGGCACGTGCGGCGATGGGCAATCAGCACGCCGACCGCAACATCCGCGAGGGCGGTGATCGCGGTCACCACATGGGCGAGGGGGGCGGGAAACCCGCTCGCGACCAGAATATCGTGCGCCTGTCCGTAGGCCGCGAATGTGATCGCGCCTGAGGCGATCCAGAATGTGGCCAGCACGGCGAGGATGATCGGCTTCAACCCGAAAAGCCGTGCGAACCAGCGCTCCTGAACGCTGGCCGGGTGATCGGCCAGCAGCGCGCGCAAGGGGCGCGGCGCGATGCCCGTTGCCGTCATGAAGGCACGCGGATCGCCGCGCACCCCGCGCCGCAACTCCGCGAGGGCGGCCGTGCGCACCGGTGGCCGCCAGCCGAGCCGCACCGCGAGATCGCCGCACCGCGCGCCGAGATCGAGCGCCCATCGCGGCACTCTCACGCGGGCGCGGGTGCCGAGCCAGTCGCGCAGGGCGTCCGTCACGTCGCCGAGCGTCGTCGGCTCATCGCACATCACGTCCCAGACGGCGGCTCGCGGCTCGCCCTGCGCGAGCCAGGCGCGCACCACCCGCACCATCGTCTCGGCGAGATCGGCCATGCCAATCGTGCGGAAAGGGCGTTCACGCTCCGCCGCCGGCAGCGCGATGGGGGAGGCCGCCAGCATCCGCAACAGCGCGCTGCCCCCATAGGCGGAAGGCGCGAACACGAAACCAGGCCGCAGGATCACGAAGGGATGACCGCTGCCGGCCAACGCCTCGTCGGCAGCCCGCTTGGTGCGGCTGAAGGGGGTGCCGTCGTGCGCCGCTTCGCCCGGCACCGACACGTGCACGAACAGCGTGTCGGGCCGCCCCCTCAGCGCCTCCACGCAATCCATCACGAAGCCATGGTGCACCGCGTCGGCCGACACGCCCGGTGCATCGCCCAGCACGCCGATGCAGTTGATCACCACATCCGGCGCCGCCCGCTCGACCAGCGCCGCGAGCGCCCCCGAACCGCCGCCGACGAAGGGGCCCTCCACATAGTCGATCGCGCCGTCGAAGCGCTGGCCCGGCGCGAAGGCGCGGGCCGCCGCCGTCACCGCGCAACCCTCGCGGCGCAGCGCCGTCGCGGCGGCATGGCCGATCAGCCCCGCCGCCCCCAGCACCAGCACCCGCGGTGTCGCCGCATCGGCCTCGGGCGCGCTCACGGCAACGCCGCCGGCTTGGCGATCATCAGCCATAGGATCGCCGCCGTCCCGCCGAAGCCGGGAATGCCGAACGCGAACCACAGGCGAAACAGGCGATGATAGGGGCGCGGCAGCGGTTCGCCCGCTTCTGCGGCCGCCGCGGCCAGGTTGCGCAGGCGCACCTGCATCCACACCACGGGCAGCCAGAACGCGCCGACCACGGCATACAGCGCCAGCGCGCCGGCGATCCACGGCATGCCCCAGTCGTACCCCACCCGCGCGACGAGGAGCGCTCCGGTGACCGGCTGCACGAGCACCGCGGTGGCGGTGAAGATGACGTCCGCGCGCACCACCGTCGCCGCCGTCAGCGCGATGTGCGCGGCGTTCCGGGTGCGGTGGGCCGCCAGCATGAAAAAGGCGATTCCCGTGCCGGTGCCGAGCAGCACCACCGCGCCGAGGATGTGCAGGTACTTGAGGATGAGGTAGGTCATCGCCTCACTTGCCGCCACATCTGCACAACCTTCCATACGCCGCCCAGCCAGACGGCGCTGGCCACCAGCGTGATGATCACGACCTCCAACGAGGTCGAGGCATGGGCCGGAATGCGCCCCACGCCCGAACTCCAGCCGGGGTTCAAGTCGCCGCTGACAATGAACCCGGCGGTGCCGATCCACAGCACCACCAGAGCCGGCGCGGTCAAAACAAGGCCGCTGGCCAAAAGCCACTTCTTGCTCGTCATCACGCCCTTCCGCCGGTCCGATCGCGCCGTCCGAAGTCGCCCACGAGGCATAACGCCCAAGCGCGCCGTTGCCGTCAATCGCAGGCCCCGCGGCGGCGCGATCAACAGCCGCGTGAACAAACTTCGCCTTCGCAGCGGACATTTCGCATGGATCTTGCTAGGCACATGGCAAGGTCGGGCGCGTTCGTCGTGCCACGGCCGAGGGGACAGTCGAGACGAGGTTTGGGATGCGGGTTGTACTGGTTGGCGCTCTGAACGGCGCATTCGCAGTGGCGGCAGGGGCGTTCGGAGCCCACCTTCTGGCAGGGCGGATCACGCTCGCCGACGCCGATATCTATCAAACGGCGGTTTATTATCAGGCGATCCACGCAGCCGTTCTGGTGGCCCTGGGCTCGCTCAAGGGGCACATCATGCCCGCGCTGCTCAACGCCACGTCCTGGGCAATGGCGTTGGGAACGATCCTGTTCTGCGGTTCGCTCTACGCGATGGCCCTCGGCAGCACCGACGCGGTCGGCCTGGTGACGCCCATCGGCGGTGGACTGTTGCTGCTCGGTTGGCTGCTGCTCGCCGTCTCGGCCGCGCGGCGGGTTTGACGCGGCTGTAGCCTGCCCCGGGCGCACGACCGCCGCGACCTCGCCTGAGATCGCGGCGGTGCGGTGGGTCCGATCCGCGGGCGGGGGTCTCGCGGCGCAGCGCTGGAGCGGGCGGCGATCCGTCGGTTCGGGCGCCGCATGCGGTGCGTGTGCGCGCCGGTATATCGAGCCGCGCATCCGGCGTTCCCCAGGCGGACCGGTGGATCCGCGCGGGAATGCGCGGCGTTGTATGCAAGGCGGCGAGTGATGCGTGACAAGCTACCGATTTCCGTCTTCATCATTGCGCGAAACGAAGTCGACCGGATTGCTCGGCCGATCCTGAGCGTGCGCGACTGGGCGGACGAGGTGCTGGTGATCGATTCGGGTAGCACCGACGGCACCATCGCCCTGGCCGAGCAGCTCGGCGCCCGTGTGGTGCACCATGTATGGAACGGGTACGGGCCGCAGAAGCGGTTCGGCGAGCACGAATGCCGCCACGATTGGGTACTCAACCTCGACGCCGACGAAGAGGTCGACGAAGCGCTGAGCGCCGCGATCCGCGCCACCTTCGACAACGGCGGGCCGCAACCGCCGTGCGCGGCGTTTCGTTTGTTCTGGAAAATGGTGCATTATGCCGACGATGGTCCGCGTCGGCTCGCGCCGACCCGCTCGTTCATCCGGCTGTACGACCGCCGTCGCGCCAGTTTTCGCAACTCCATCGTCCATGACAGCGTTGTCGTGGGAGAAGGGGGCGAGGTTCGCGACCTCGACAGCGGCATTGTGCTGCACCGATCATTCCGGTCACTGCAACATTTCCACGATAAGTTGACGGAGTACGCAGTTTGGCAGGCGCGCGATATGGTTGAGCGCGGACGCCGGCCTTCAGCGCTACGAACATTTGCTGAACCCGCGATCAGTTTCTTCCGCATCTACGTCGTGCGGCGATATTTTGTGTACGGCAGAGATGGCCTGGCTATGGCGCGGCTCTATTCGCAGGTGCGAAAGGAGCGCTTGGTGCGTGCGCGCAAGGGATTGATGGGCAACGACGCCTAGTTGCAGTGGTCTGGCTGTTTCATGCAAATGGCTGGTGCCGCAGGGGAGGATTGAACTCCCGACCTCACCCTTCTTCCCACTTCGGCTTTCGCCGCCGCGCACAGAGGCGCGTTCGTGGTCTGGACTATCCCTTCGCCCGCTTTTCCTTGCGAAAAAGGGAGGGCGCCGCCCGTCTAGTCTCTACACCGTCCCGCGAAACGGGCTTGGCTCGGGATCGGCAGCGAAGCAGCTTTCCCCGAATTTGAGCGGTTTGCACCCTACGGTTTCCCGCAGGGGAGGCAATACGTTACCAAGGGTGCGCTCTACCACTGAGCTACTGCGGCAACGGCGCTGTCTCTAGCAGTTCAAGGACGCCCCGTCCACCCATCCATGTGGCCGGCTGGGTCGCAAATGCACCGTCCCCCAGGCGAGTACCATATGATACCCCATCCTCATTGTACCGGGATAATAGCTGCCATGCGGTTGCATGTAACACATTTTACTGTAAGTTGAGGCGGCGGACCCGGTTGTTGACAGAGTGCGCAGCGTGGCGGTGCAAATTTTGCTCTTTCGCGTATCGCAGCGGTTGTTGAATGGACGGCTTTTCGATCGCGCGGTGGTGGGTTCGGCGAGGCTAACCATCAGAGACAATTGTTGAAAGCGTCTGTTTGCGTGACGAGCTCGAGGTCAATCTGGATGTGGCTCAAGGTGAATTGCCTTTAACCTAATTTAAATGCAACGGAACGTAGTGGGGCGATAGCTGATCCGCGACGTTGTATTTCTACTACAGGTAGGCTACCACTGATGGGTCACGCGACAGAGTTTGACTGCAGCGCCTTCGCAAGGGGGCGCCGCGTCGCGACACATGCGTTCAACGTTGTTTTTGTTGGCGGTTTCGCCGTCATGGAACTTTAATGTAGATGACCAGTATATACCCTCGATAGCGATGGTGTGACGGTCAACGGTGGTGAAACGAAGATGGCAACAGAGCGAACAGCAATGGGCGAGACGCGAACTGAACCAGTAACAAACCAACGGTCGGCGAATTCCGTGGATAGCCACGTTGGTTCTCGCGTCAGGCTCCGGCGCCTTGAGCTCGGCCTCAGCCAGGAAAAACTTGCTGAGCAGCTTGGAATTACTTTCCAACAGGTTCAAAAATACGAGCGTGGGACGAACCGCATCGGCGCAAGTCGGCTGCATCAGATCGCGATCGTGCTTCAGACGCCGATCACCTATTTCTTCGAAGGTGCGTCCGAAACGCCGGCCAACGCCAACCACGAATCGAGCCCTCTGTCGCAGGCGCTCGGCGATCCGGCGACTGTGCGCCTGGTGCGTGCGTTCGCCAGTATCACCGACACGCAGCTGAAACAGAAAGCGGTTGGCATCATCGAGGCGATCGCCGACACGGCCTCGGTTTCAGAAAAAGTGAACTGAGCCGGCCCGCCATCGAGAGGTGGCTCCTCTATGGATGAGCGAGCCAGAAGCTGATAGGGCCGGTCTCAACTGCGACGGGACAGGCCCATGACGACCAGAACTGAAACCGACTCCTTTGGCCCCTTGACCGTTCCGAGCGAACGCTATTGGGGCGCGCAAACCGCGCGAAGCCTGAAAAACTTCAAGATCGGCACGGACATCATGCCACCGGCGATGATCCGTGCCCTCGGCGTGATCAAGAAAGCGGCGGCGCTGGCCAACGAAGAGCTTGGCAACCTGGAGCCGAGGCTGGCGGAGGCTATCGCCGGCGCGGCCGAAGAGGTCATCGAGGGCAAGTGGAATGACGAGTTCCCGCTCGTGATCTACCAGACCGGCTCGGGCACCCAGTCCAACATGAATGCCAACGAGGTCATCTCGAACCTCGCCATCGAGCGCCTGGGCGGCACGATCGGGTCCAAGGATCCAGTCCACCCCAACGATCACGTCAACCGCTCCCAGTCCTCCAACGATACCTTCCCGACGGCCATGCACATCGCCGCCGCCGAGGAGATCTCGCATCGCCTGCTGCCGGCACTAGAGCATCTGCGCAACGCGCTCGCCGCGAAGGGCGATGCCTACGCCGACATCATCAAGATCGGCCGGACCCACACCCAGGACGCCACC
>JAUIJH010000170.1 GCA_030431335.1 Alphaproteobacteria bacterium | reverse complement strand
CACCTTGAGGCCCGCGACGAGGCCCGGCAGCCCCGCCGGCGCGCGCACCACGAACAGGACCTGTCGGGCGCTGGCGCCGTTGAGGCGGGCGAGGTCGATCAGCTCGCCCGGCAGGCGCAGCATCGCCTCCGCATAGGCCGTCGCGATGGGGAAGTAGATGATGAGGCCGGCCATCACGATCTTGGACGCCAGGCCGTAGCCGAGCCAGACCACCAATAGCGGCGCGATGGCGAACACCGGCAAGGTCTGCGTGACGACGATGAACGGCAGCACCAGGCGCCGCAGGGCGGGCGTCGCCGCGACGGCGAGGGCGGTGGTGACCCCCGCGACGAGACCGAGCGCCAACCCCAGCACGATTTCCAGCGCCGTCACCGCCGCGTTGCGCGCCAGCATCGATCCATGGTCGACGAAGGCGAGGGCGACGCGCTGCGGGCTCGGCAGCACATAGGCCGGCAAGGCCAGCGCCGCCGTCAGCGCCCACCAGCCACCGACCAGCAGGCCGATCCCGGCAACCCCTTGGAGAAATGACCGCAGCCGCATCGATCAACCCCGCCGGAGGGGGAGGGGGAAGTGGAAGGCGAAGGGGATGCGGATGCGAGCCGGACGACGGCGCGGGTCGCGCGCGGACAGGACCGAGAGCGGGCGCACGCCGGCACGTCTGGGGGCCGCCGGACCGTGGGACAGTGCGCCGCGCGGGGCCTTGCGAATGCGAACGGCCCGCGCGCCAGGCGCTAGCCGGGGCTCCACGCCTGGATGGCGGAATTGATCGACTGGGCGCCGTCGTTGCCCTTGCGCAGCGTCAGGATGGCGCGGCGACCGGACTCGTAGAGGATCGGAATGTCGATCCAGTCCCTCTCGCGCAGGAGTCGCAGGTTGCTCTCCTTGTCGAGCTCGCTCTCCGACAGCGCGATCCAGAACAGGCCCGACGACACGCGCGCCGCGGCACCGCGCAGCGCCTCGCCGCGCGCTTCCTCGTTCTGCTTCATGATCACGCCGGGCACGTTCTTGACGCCGCCGCCCTCGAAGCCGTCCGGCAGGTCGAAGGCGATCTCGATCAGGTGGCTCGCCGGCAGGGCGCCGTCCTGGTTCTCGCGCATCGTGATGGTGGCGGTCATGTTGCGCTCGGGGATCTCGGCGGTGGCGCGGATCACCGGCTCGGGATCGCCGCCGCTGATCGATTCGCGAACCATGGCCCACTCGACGCCGCCGGCGACGGCGGTGCCCTGCTCGCCGGCCACGGGCGCCTCTTCGTAGAGCACCGCCTGCTGCGTGCCGCTGGCCGTGAACTCGGTGATCGGCGAGCGCGGCGTGTCGCTGGCGACCGTCGCGGCGGGGGCGACGGCGGCGACCTCGGTGTTCGGCTCGGGGGCGGCGTTCTCGTCCGCGGCGCCGGTGTCGAGGGCGCTTGCCTGGTCCTCGGCGGCGCTGGTCGCGGCATCCGGCGCGAAGGGGCTGATCTCGGTGCCGACGTTGCGGGTGGCCGGCGGCACGTCGCTCGTGGCTTCGTCGCCGATTTCGGCGTCGCCTTCGGCCGTTCCGCCTTCCTCGCGCGGCGGCCACGGGGTGGTCGTCACCGCGCGGGTGTCCTCGCCGTCCAGCGTGGAGGGCAGCCGGTCGCTGTTCTTGGAGACGCCTTCGCGGCTCGTCACCGTGATGGGTGGGCGCTGGCTGGGATCCTGTTGCAGGTCCTCCAGCATGGCGAGCAGCGCCTCCCGCTGCGTGTAGGCGGCGTAGGCGGCACCCGCCAGCAGCGCGAGCAGGACGAGCGGCAGAACCGCGCGGCCCAGGCCAAGGCCCTTACGCTTGCGGCCATCGCCGGCCGCCGGCGCCGCGGCGGCCTTGCGGCCCGATTTGCGCTTGGCCTGACGTTGGGCCTGGCGCTCGGCCTTCAGCCGGCGCTCTTCTTCCCTGCGGGCGCGCTTCTCGTCCTTGCGGCTGCGACGGACCGTGCGCGGCTCGACCGCCGGGGCCGTGCCGTAGGCGATGTCGGGATCTTCGTCCGCGCCGACCTCGTCGTACTCGCCGTCGACGATGTCGTCGTTGGGGTCGTCGCGCTCGAGAGGATCGTCGTCGTAGTGCGCGTCCTCCTCGAACATCCTGCCGTCGTCGCGCTGCGCGGGGTCGTAGTCGCGCACGGGCTGGGCGGTGACGGGCACGGGGACGGCCGTGCGCAGCTCCTGCGGGCTCTCGATCGTCGCCTCGCTGACGGCGTTCTCCAGCATCTCCGCATGCTGGCGCCGCGCGCGCTCGGCCTCGGCCGCGCGCTGTGCGGCGCGCTCCGCCTCCGCGGCCCTGGCGGCCAAGGCGCTCGCGGCAGCGTCAGACGCGGCGTCGCCGCTGGGACGGCGGATCGCACCCTTGTTGGAGGGCATGGCCGTCTGCAGCGCACGCTGGGTGCGGATCTGGCGCGCTATCTCGTTCTCGATCTTGCGGATCGCGTCTTCGAGCGCCAGACGCTGCGCGGTGACGTCGGACGACGGCAACGGCGGGTCGAAGCTTTGCAGCTGTTTCAAAAGCGCCTTGCGCGCCTTGTCGTAGACAGCCCGCCGATTGGGTCCACTTCCGTCGGGCAGCGAAGACACGGCTCGCTGCAATACGGAATAAAAGTCGGTCATTTCGACCACGCGCCCTTCCTGCCACCGGGCATCGAATTAAATGCGAAACGGGTCGTCAACAAGTATGGTATCGATTCGTTCTGGACTCGTCGACAACATTGAAACGGGCGCTTTGACCAACTCTTCGACGTGCCGGACATATTTCACAGCCTCCGCGGGCAGCTCGCCCCAACTTCTTGCGCCTTTCGTCGACCGCTTCCAACCCTCAACGGTCTCGTACACCGGTTCCACGCGGGCCTGCCGGGCCGTATCGGCCGGAAGACGGTCGATGGTCTCGCCGTCGAGCCTGTAACCGATACAGATCTTCAATTCGTCGAACCCGTCGAGCACGTCCAGCTTGGTGAGCGCGAGGCCGTCGATGCCGCCCGTCTCCACCGCCTGGCGTACCATGACGGCGTCGAACCAGCCGCAGCGCCGGCGCCGCCCCGTCACCGTCCCGAACTCCGCGCCCCGCTCGCCCAACGTGCGGCCGATCGCATTGTCCTGTTCGGTGGGGAAGGGGCCGTTGCCCACCCGCGTGGTATAGGCTTTTGTTATCCCGAGCGTGCGGCCAAGAAAAGATGGTCCGACACCCGTGCCTGCGGCCGCTTGACCCGCCACGGTGTTGGACGAGGTGACGAACGGGTAGGTGCCGTGGTCGATATCGAGCATCGCCCCCTGCGCGCCTTCAAACAGTATGTTCTTTCCGGCATGGCGGGCGTCGCGCAGCGTGCGCCAGGCGGCGTCGGCGTAATCGAGCACCGGGCGGGCCGCTTCCACCTCTTCGGCGATCGCGGCCGCAGCCATCGGCTCGGCGCCGAGACCCACGCGCAGCGCATTGTGATGGGCGAGCAGGCGCTCGATACGCGGCTGCAGCGAGGCGGGGTCGAGCAGATCGGCGAGGCGGATCGCACGGCGGCCCACCTTGTCCTCGTAGGCCGGGCCGATGCCACGGCCGGTGGTGCCGATGGCGCCCGCGCCGGAAGCGGCTTCGCGCAGCCGGTCGAGCTCGCGGTGCACGGACAGGATCAGCGGCACCGTCTCGGCCACCTTCAGCGTCGCCGGGCTGATTTCGACGCCATGGCCGCGCATCGTCTCGATTTCCGACAGCAGCGCAGCCGGATCCAGCACGACGCCGTTGCCGATGATCGACAATTTGCCCGGACGGACGACCCCGGAGGGCAGGAGGCTGAGCTTGTAGCGCACGCCGTCGATGACGAGCGTGTGGCCCGCATTGTGGCCGCCCTGGAACCGCACGATCACGTCCGCGCGTTCGGAAAGCCAGTCGACGATCTTGCCCTTGCCTTCGTCGCCCCATTGCGAGCCGACGACCACCACGCTTCCCATGCGCTCCTGTTCCCTTGTTCGCGCGTCGCGCGGCGGAGGCCGCGCTGGCGCATTGGTGCGGCCGATGCCGCGGTTTCGCTGTCGCCCGGCCGACGCCGCGCCGCCACCTGACGGTCGCGACCGGCGGTTGTCACCCCAAAAGTGCCGAGCGAGCAAGCACTTTGCACGAGAATCGCCGCTCAGAAAGAGGGCGCCCGGCCCGGCCGTGCCACTCCCACCCTAGCGCGAACCGATTACGACCGGGCGCGGCGCAGCGTCGCGAGCTTGCTGGCGGGCCAACGGCATGGTTAAGGGCTGCGATGACAAATATGTTGAACGACGCAAAAGGGCATGCATTTCGCCCCTCGATTTTCGACCATCCCTACCTTCTTTGCGTGTTCACCATGTTGTTCTGGGCGAGCAACGTCCTCATCAGCCGGGCGATGGCGGGTGCGGTGCCGCCCGTCGCCCTCGCCCAGATGCGCTGGACGCTGGCCTTCCTCATCATCCTGCCGTTCGCGCTGCGCCATATCCGGCGCGACTGGCCGGTGGTGCTGGCGCACTGGAAGATGCTCGTCGCACTCGGCGTGGTCGGCATCTCGATCTACAACACCTGCCTTTATATCGGCCTGCAGACGACCGGCGCGGTCAACGCCGCGATGCTGAGCTCGGTTTTTCCCGTGCTGGTGGCGGTGCTCGCCTTCGTGATCTATCGCGACCGGCTGACCGGGCTGCAGATCGCCGGCATCGGGTTGTCGTTCGCGGGGGCGGCGATCATCCTCACCCGCGGCGATATCCTGGTGCTCAGCGACATCGATTTCGTGGTCGGCGACCTGTGGGTACTCGCCTCGCAGTTCGCCTACGCCTTCTACGCGGTGCTGTTGCGGGGGCGCCCGCCCGTACACCCGCTGACCCTCGTCGCGGTGACGATGTTCCTCGGCCAGCTCGTACTCATCCCCTTCACCGTCAGCGAGGGCCTTGGCGGCGCGCGCGTCACCTTCGATGCGGCGACCATCGCGACCGTCCTTTTTGTCGCGATCTTTCCGGCGGTGCTCGCCTATATCTTCTTCAACCGCGCGGTGGAGTTGATCGGCTCCAACCGGACGGCGCCGTTTTTCTACCTGGTGCCTATCTTCACCTCGATCGGCGCGGTGGTGCTGCTCGGCGAGCACGTGGCGCTCTACCATCTCCTGGGCGCCGTGCTGATCGTGTCGGGGATCGCCGCCACGCAGTTCTTCCGCGCCAGATCGCCGGCGGCGAAATAGCCTGCGAAAGAGGCTGACAGCCGGTTGGCACCTCGCTAGTACTCGACCGACAGGCTCTACGGCCGAAAAGGGAGGCTCCATGAATACCCTGCGCCAACCGCTGTTTCTGATCGTCGCGGTGATCGCCATCATCGCGGTCGCGGCAGCGATCACCTATTCGATCCGCGCGTCCGATACCGCGGCCGAACTCGCCGCGCTGACCGAGCGCGAGGCGGGGCTGAAAGGCGATTTCGAAGCGCTTCGCACCGCCGGCGGGAGCCTCGAAGAGGTCCAGGCCAAGGTGGCGGAAGCCGAAACGCGCCTGGAAGAGCTGGCGGCGAACGCCGAAGCGGCCACCAGCGCCGAAGCCGCCGCGCGCGAGCAGGTGGAGACCCTGCGCCAGGAAGCCGGCACCATCGAGGGGCAGATCGATTCGCTGAAGGGCGAGCTGCAACAGGTGACCGCGGCCGAGCAGGAAGCGGCCGAGCGCGTGAGCCAGCTGCAGGAGACGATCGAATCGCTGTCCGGCAACCGCGACGAGCTCGATTCGGCTGTGTCGAAGCTCAGCGACCAGACCGATTCGCTGAACTCGCAGCTCGAAGAGGCGCGCACGCAGCTGGAGAGCCGGCAGGTCAAGGCTCAGGAGGTGACGACCCAGCTCGACGCCATCCAGAAGGAGGTCGACGCGCTGTCTTCGACCCGCGCCCAGCTCGAGGACGAGGTCGCCAAGCTCAACGACCAGAACGCCAAGCTCGCCGCCGAGGCGAAATCGACCGAGGAGTCGCTGGCCGCGGCACAGACCCAGCTGGCCGATGCGACCGAGCGGCAGCAATCGCTGGAGACCGCCGTCGCCGACCTGACCGAGACGCGCCAAACCCTGGAGGCAGCCGCCAACGATGCGGCCGAGCGTCAAAAAGCGCTCGAGGGCGAGATCGCAGGCTTGCAGTCGTCGCGCGATGCGGCCGAGGCCGAACTCACCCAGCTGAGCAGCGACCGCGATGCGGCGCGGGCCGAGATCGCCGACCTGCAGTCCCGCAACGAGCAGCTCGAGGCCCAGGTCTCCCAGCTCAGCACGGCGCATGAGAGCGCGACGACCCGCCTGGGCGAGCTGCAGTCGCAGCACGAGGCGCTGTCCGGCGACCTTGCCACCAAGCAGGAGTCGTTGTCCGGCATCCAGGCCAAGGCCCAGGAGCTGCAGGACACGGTGGCGAAGCTCGAGCAGACGCGCGCTGCGCTGGAGGCGGAAGTGGCCGGGCTGGAGAGCCGCAACGCCGCTCTGGAGAACGAGGTCAGCGAGCTGAACGAGCAGGCTGCCGAGACCGACCAGAAGGCCGAGCCCGCACCGGCGCCTGCGGTCGAGACCCCGGCCGCGCCCGAGGAGCGGAGCGACAGTGGTGCGGCGACGGACGAGGCCGCGCCGGCCGACGCCGCCGCCGCCCCGGCCGAGGAGGCCGCGCCGGCAGACACCGCCGCTGCCCCGGCCGAGGAGGCTGCGCCCGCAGACACTGCCGCTGCGCCGGCTGAGGAGGCTGCGCCCGCAGACACTGCCGCTGCCCCGGCTGAGGAGCCCGCGTCGGCCGATACCGCTGCTGCCCCGGCTGAGGAGGCTGCGCCGGCTGAGGAGGCTGCGCCGGCCGATACCGCCGCTGCGCCGGCCGAGGAGGCCGCACCGGCCGATACCGCCGCTGCGCCGGCCGAGGAGGCTGCACCGGCCGACACCGCCGCCGCTCCGGCCGAGGAGCCCGCGCCGACGCAAACGGCCGCCCTTGCGCCGGCCGACAGTGCCGCGACCGGCGAGGCCGCCGCTCCGGCCGGCCTGGAAGGCACCTATGCCAACAGCAAGGTCACGGCGGTGTTCACCGACGGCGCCTTCCAGATGAGCGCCAACGACTCGACCATCGAAGGGAGCTACTCGCTCGAGGGCGACGTGCTGCGCATGTCCGACGTCACCGGCGAAGGCGCCGAGATGTTCCCGATGAGCTGCGCGGCGAAGATCGAAGGCGACAAGTTGACGCTGACGGCCTATCAGGGCTCGTGCGTCGCGCTCAACGGGGTTTCGCTGACGCGTCAGTAAGGCCGGTCCCGGCTCGCGGTCTTCACGGTCGGCGCACCCCTGCGTCGGCCTTTTTTTATTCCGGTTGTGACTTGCGGCGACGGCGCTTGCCGGCGCGCTTTTGCACCGGCTCCTTGCGCTCCGCCTTGCCCCGCTTCGTCGCGCGCCGTCCGCGGCTGGCGAGCTCCAAAATCACCTCGGCGAGATCGGCCAGGGTCTCGTCCGACCACCGCTCGCCGGCCGGCGTGAGGGTCGGTTCGCTCAGGTCGAGGCCGTGGTCCCGCCGTATCCTTTCCGCCTGGGAGCGCGAATCGGCCAGCAGGGCAGCGGCGGACGCGTCGTCGAACCCGAGCCGGCTGCCTCTGACCCGTTCGTAGAGCAAGGTCGTCAGAGGGCGCGTGTGCGACTGCTCGGTCTTGCCGATCCCGCCGACGCCCAGCCCCATCAACGCATCGGCGATCACCATAGCCTCGTGGGAGGGGCTGACGTTGAGCGCCGGCGCGTCGATCCGCTCGATCAGCGCGTCAGGCGCACCGGCCACCTTCAACAGGTCCGCCACCGCGTCCTTGTTGTGCAGCTTTTCCCGCTCGAACGGGCGCAGCACCACATTGTCCCGCCCGAACGCCTCGACCAGCCGGTCGAGCCGCTCCGGCAGGACGCTCGGCACGCGATCGTGCGGAAAATCGCGCAGGCGCGCATGGCCGCGTCGCGTGCGGCGCTGCAGCCGGGCCATATAATCGCTGTAGGGGTGAGGCACGTAGCAAACCACGGTCAGCTCGTCGGCGAACTGCCTCAGATAGGCGCCGAGCGACTGGAGATCCTCCACCTCCAAGGTGCTGAAATACTCGCTCGAGACCAGCAGCGTGTGGGCGGAGGAGCCGGCGATCTCGCGCTCGAAATCCGCGCGAAAGCCCTTGCCGATCTCGTCGAGGTCGGCCTCCGCCTCGCCGAGCTGGCGTTTGCGCGCGGACAGTGCCGCCTTGGCGCGGCCCCTCTTGGGGGCCTTCTCGGCGGCCAGCGCGCTGTGGTTGCGCTCCGCCGTGGGGTAGCAGATGCCGTGCTGGAGCAGCAGCGTCGCGTGGTCGGCCATGGCCGCCTGGATCGAGGCCGAGGCGGCGTGCGGACCACCGACGTGAAGGAAGCACTTTCGGAACATAACCCTCCGGGCCAGGCCTGTGGTCGACATGAAAGGGGTCCGAGCGGCGCGAGCGCGACGAAATGTGTCCGCCCGCAGTCGAATTCGATCAATGCCACGCAGGTTTGCATTCGACAATCCCGCAACGAAAAAGGGCCGGGAAGCGATGCCCCCGGCCTCGTCTCGTTCGCCCGTGAGGGGGCAGCCTAGAAGGCGAGGGCCTTTGCCTGCGTCACCAGCGGCAGCGCCTCGATGCGCGCGAGGATCTCGGGCGAGGGGGCCCCGTCCACTTCCACGATGCAGATCGCCTCGCCGCCGGCCTCGCGCCGACCCAGCGTGAAGTTGGCGATGTTGACGCCCGCTTCGCCAAGCAGCGTGCCGAGCCCGCCGATGAAGCCCGGCTTGTCCTCGTTGGTGACGTAGAGCATGTGGTCGGCGAAGTCGGATTCGAGGTTGATCCCCTTCACCTGGATGATGCGCGGCTTGCCGTCGGAGAACACCGTGCCGGCAACCGAGCGCTCCTGCCGCTCGGTCCGCACCGTGAGGCGGATGTAGTTGTCGTAGGCGCCCTGCTGCTCGCGCCGGACCTCCTCCACGGAGATGCCGCGGTCGCGCGCGATGGTGGGGGCGGACACCATGTTGACGTCCTGCAGGAGCGGGCGCATCAGCCCGGTGACGGCCGCCGCCGTCAGCGCCTTGAGGTTCAGCTCGGCGACCTTGCCCTCGAACTCGATGCGCACGCCGACGATGCCCGTCTCGGTGAGCTGGCCGGCGAAGGAGCCGAGCCGCTCCGCCAGCGTCACGAACGGCGTCAGGATCGGCGCCTCCTCGGCGGTGACGGAGGGCATGTTGAGCGCGTTGGAGACGGCGCCGCGCAACAGGTAGTCCGACATCTGCTCGGCCACCTGCAGGGCGACATTCTCCTGCGCCTCGGTGGTGGCGGCGCCGAGGTGCGGCGTGCACACGAGGTTGGGCGCGCCGAACAGCACGTTCTCCTTGGCCGGCTCCTCGGTGAACACGTCGATGCCCGCGCCGCCGAGCTTGCCCGAATCGAGCGCCTCGCGCAGCGCCACTTCGTCGACGAGCCCGCCGCGGGCGCAGTTGATCAGCATCGCGCCGTCGCGCATCGCGGCGATGGCCTCGCGGCTGATGACGTTCTTGGTGCGCTCCGTGAGCGGGGTGTGCAGCGTGATGATGTCGGCCCGGCGCAGAAGCTCGTCGAGCTCCACTTTCTCGACGCCGATTTCGGTCGCCCGGTCGGCGGTCAGGAAGGGGTCGAACGCGATCACCCGCAGCTTGAGGCCGATGGCGCGCGAGGCGACGATGGAGCCGATGTTGCCGCAACCGATGATGCCGAGGGTCTTGCCCGTCAGCTCGCGGCCCATGAAGCGGTTTTTCTCCCACTTGCCGGCCTGGGTGGAGGCGTCGGCGGCGGCGAGCTGGCGCGACACGGCGAACATCATCGCGATGGCGTGCTCGGCGGTGGTGATGGAGTTGCCGAACGGCGTGTTCATCACGATCACGCCGGCGCGCGAGGCGGCTGGCACGTCGACATTGTCGACGCCGATGCCGGCGCGCCCGATCACCTTGAGGTTGGGCGCGGCGGCGAGGATCTTCTCCGTCACCTTGGTGGCGGAGCGGATGGCGAGGCCGTCGACGTCGGCGAGGGCCGCGGCGAGCGCGTCCTTGTCCTTGCCGAGGTCGGGCTCGTAGCGGGTGTCGATGCCGCGATCCTGGAAGATCTTGACGGCGAGCGGGGAAAGCTTGTCGGAAATGAGAACTGTGGGCATGGGTCTATCCGGGCGCGCGGCGGCGAGGCCGGCCGCGGCGCTTCTGACGGAAAAGGGATTACGCGGCGGCGGCGCGCGGCTTGGCGGTTACGGCGAACGCCCAGTCGAGCCATTCGGTGAGGGCCGCGAGGTCCTCGGCTTCGACGGTGCCGCCGGCCCAGATGCGCAGCCCCGGAGGCGCGTCGCGATAGGCGCCGATGTCGAGGCCGACGCCTTCGGCTTCCAGCTTGGCCGCCAGCGCCTTGGCGAACGCGGCCTGCTCGGCCTCCGGTGCGTTGGCGATGGCCGGCGCCACGATCTTGAAGCAGACCGAGGTGTTGGAACGTGTCGCGGGGTCGGTGGCGAGGAAGTCGACCCAGTCGGTCTTCGCCGCCCAATCCGACAGGACGGCGAGGTTGCGGTCGGAGCGGGCCGACAGCGGCTCGCCCAGGCCCTCGGCCCAGTTCAGCGCGTCGAGGCAGTCCTCCACCGCGAGCATCGAGGGGGTGTTGATGGTCTCGCCCTTGAAGATGCCCTCGTTGAGCTTGCCGCCCTTGGTGAGGCGGAAGATCTTGGGCATCGGCCAGGGCGGGGTGTAGCTCTCGAGCCGCTCCACCGCGCGCGGCGACAGGATGAGGACGCCGTGGGCGGCCTCCCCGCCGAGCACCTTCTGCCAGGAGAAGGTCACCACATCGAGCTTGTCGAAGGGCAGTTCCTGCGCGAACGCCGCCGAGGTGGCGTCGCAGATGGTGAGGCCCTCGCGGTTCGCGGGGATGAAGTCGCCGTTGGGCACGCGCACGCCGGAGGTGGTGCCGTTCCAGGTGAAGATCACGTCGTGGGCGAAGTCGACCGCCGCGAGGTCGGGCAGCGCGCCATAGGGCGCCTTCACCACGGTGGGGTCGAGCTTGAGCTGCTTGACGGCGTCCGTCACCCAGCCTTCGCCGAACGATTCCCAGGCCAGCAGCGTCACCGGGCGCGGGCCGAGCAGCGACCACATCGCCATTTCCACGGCGCCGGTGTCGGAGGCGGGCACGATGCCGATGCGGTAGTCCGCCGGCACGCCCAGCAGAGCGCGCGTCTTGTCGATGACGGCGGTGAGCTTGGCCTTGCCGATTTTGGAGCGGTGCGAGCGGCCGATGGCGGCGTCGCCGAGCGCTGCGGGGGTCCACCCGGGGCGCTTGGCGCACGGGCCGGACGAAAAGCACGGGTTGCCCGGCCGGCGGCCAGGCTTTTGCAGCTCAGTCATGTAGCTATCCTCACAGATAGGTGCCCCTCGTTGGGGAGGGGTGTCCCACCGCGGGACATACGCCTCGCCCCGAAAAACCGCAAGGCCCCTGTGCACTTCCCTCGCAGCAACCGGCGCGAGCTCGGAGGTGGTGGCATGATCGCGATCCTCGATGCAGCTTTCGCCCTCGCCGCATGCGGGTCGCCCGTCTTCCCCTGCGAGCCGTCGCAGAAGCCGCATCCGCGCTCGAAGGCGCCTTTGACGACTAACGGCCTCAAGGACGCGACAACGGATCCGGCGAGCATTCAAATCTGGTGGGAGCGCTGGCCAGAAGCCCTGATAGGCCTCCCGACCGGCGAACCGCTCGGCGCCTTCGTCGTCGACCTCGACCCTCGCACCTTGAGCTGCGAGGAACTCCTCGAGGCGCTTGAGAAGCACATCGGCACGTCGGTTGGTGACCCGATCACCGGTACGCCGAGAGCAGCCGACCCGCGTGCCGCCGCGTCACACTCATCACTTCGGCCGAGTCGGTCATGCTCAATCGCCGGTCTCAGACCCGCTGCAGCGTCTCGGCACGGAAAAGATCGCGCTTGCTCATCTTCA
>JAUIJH010000169.1 GCA_030431335.1 Alphaproteobacteria bacterium | reverse complement strand
TCGGCCGGATCCGTGGGGCGCGCGAGGGGGGGCTGACTGGTGCTCATGCCCGCCAGTTAGCCAGAGCCTGCGCCCCCTTCAATCGGGCATCGCGGGCGCCGGGTCGCTCTGAGGCCATCGCGTCCAAGCCGAGCGTGGAAACGACAAGAACGCGGGTCCGCACCCGCTGATGATCGCCGTCACGATGCAATTCGGCGCATGACCGCTCGCCCGCGGCGGTCCCGCGCCCGGAGGAAACGACGACGATGACCGCGACCACCGCCCCCGGCAAGAGCCTGCTGACGCCGCACGATCACACGCTGATCATGATCGACTTCCAGTCGCAGATGGCATTCGCCACCAGCTCCATCGATGGAACGCTTCTGCGCAACAGCGCCGGCTTGGTCGCCGAGAGCGCGAAGGGCTTTGGCGTCTCCACCATCCTCACCACCGTGGCGAAGGACACCTTCTCCGGCCCGATGTTCGACGAGATCGCCGACGTCTTCCCCGATCAGCCGGCGATCGACCGCACCACGATGAACTCGTGGGAGGATGCCGCGGTGGTGGCCGAGGTCAACCGCATCGGCAAGACGCGGATCGTGCTCGCGGGGCTTTGGACGAGCGTGTGCATCGTCGGTCCCGCCGCCTCGGCGATCGACCAGGGTTTTGAGGTCTACGTGATCACCGACGCGTGCGGCGATGTCTCCGAGGAGGCGCACGAGCGCGCCGTGTCGCGCATGATCCAGCTGGGCTGCGTGCCGATGACGGCCCTCCAATACCTCCTCGAACTGCAGCGGGACTGGGGACGCGGCGAGACCTACGACCTCACAACCGGCATCGCCCGGCGCCGTGCCGGCGCCTACGGGCTCGGCATCGCCTACGCCAAGACCATGTTCGGTGCCGCGGAGGGGTCGAACGGCGCGCACGACGCTGCGAGCGTGTCGGCCGCAGCGCAGTGAAGGCCATGCTGCCCTACCTCATATCGCTGGCGGCCGGCCTCCTGGTCGGCGCCATCTATGGCTTCTTGACGGTGCGCTCGCCGGCGCCGCCGCTGATCGCGCTGGTCGGGCTCCTCGGCATCCTCGTCGGCGAGCAGGTGGTGCCCCTCGCCAAGCGCGCCATCGCCGGCCAGGAGGTCACCTCGTTCCTGCGCGACCACAGCGCCCGGCACATGTTCGGCCGCCTCCCCCACAACGACGCCGGCAAGGAAAGCTGAGCGCCCCCCGCCAGCGGAGACACGCCATGTCCGATCTTATGATCGTCAACGCCAAGATCGCGACGATGGATCGCGCCAACCCGGCGGCGTCGGCCCTCACCATCCGCGACGGCCGCTTCCTTGCCGTGGGCGAGGAGAGCGCGGTGCGCGCCGCCGCCGCGCCCGATGCTGACATCATCGACGCCGGCGGGCGGCGGATGATCCCCGGCCTCATCGACAGCCACATGCACGTGATCCGCGGCGGCCTCAACTACAACATGGAGCTGCGGTGGGACGGCGTGCCGAGCCTTGCGGACGCGATGGCGATGCTGCGCCGCCAGGTGGAGCGCACGCCCTCGCCCCAATGGGTGCGCGTGGTGGGCGGCTTCACCGAGCACCAGTTCGCCGAAAAGCGCCTGCCGAGGCTGGACGAGTTGAACGCCGCCGCGCCCGACACGCCGGTCTTCATCCTGCACCTTTACGACCGGGCGCTGCTGAACGGGGCGGCCCTGCGCGCCGTGGGCTACACCAGGGAGACGCCCAACCCGCCCGGCGGCGAGATCGTGCGCGACGGCGCGGGCAACCCCACCGGCCTCCTCCTTGCCCAGCCGAACGCCACCATCCTCTACGCCACCCTCGCCAAGGGGCCGAAGCTGCCTGAGGACTACCAGGAGAATTCCACGCGCCACTTCATGCGCGAACTGAACGGGCTCGGGGTGACCGGAGTGATCGACGCCGGCGGCGGCTTCCAGAACTACCCCGACGACTACGCGATCATCGAGCGGCTGCACCGCGCCGGGCAGCTCACGCTGCGCATCAGCTACAACCTCTTCACCCAGAAGCCGAAGGCGGAGCTGGCCGACTTCGCCGGCTGGGTCGGCCAGGTCTCGCCCGGCACCGGCGACGACACCTACCGCCACAACGGCGCCGGCGAGATGCTGGTCTATTCCGCCGCCGATTTCGAGGATTTCCGCGTCGCCCGGCCCGATATGCCGCCCACCATGGAGGGCGACCTGGAGCCGGTGATCCGCCTCCTCGCCGAGCACCGCTGGCCCTGGCGCCTGCACGCCACCTACGACGAGACCATCGGGCGCGCGCTCGACGTGTTCGAAAAGGTCGATGCCGACATCCCCTTCAACGGCCTGCACTGGTTCTTCGACCATGCCGAGACCATCTCGCAGCGTAACATCGACCGCGTGGCGGCGCTCGGCGGCGGCATCGCCGTGCAGCACCGCATGGCCTACCAGGGCGAATATTTCGTCGAGCGCTACGGCGCGCGGGCGGCCGAGCGCACCCCGCCGATACGCGCGATGATGGATGCCGGCCTCAAGGTGGGCGCCGGCACCGATGCCACGCGCGTCGCCAGCTACAATCCCTGGGTCTCGCTGTCGTGGCTGGTGACGGGGCGCACCGTCGGCGATCTCGCGATCTACCCGGCCGCCAACCGCATGGACCGCGACACCGCGCTCCGGCTGTGGACCGAGGCGAACACGTGGTTTTCCAACGAAAGCGGCAAGAAGGGGCAGATCAAGGCCGGGCAGCTTGCCGATCTCGCCGTGCTCTCGGACGATTATTTCGCGGTGCCGGAGGCCGCCATCGCCCACATCCGCGCGGTGCTCACCGTGCTGGGCGGCGAAGTGGTGCACGGCGAGGGCGATTTCGCCCCCCGCGCGCCAAAACTGCCGCCGGTGATGCCGGACTGGTCGCCCGTCGCCAATTTCGGCGGCTACCACCGGGCTGACGAGCCGGCCCTCTCCGCCGCCCTCTCGTCCGCCTGCGGCTGCGCCAACCGGTGCGCGGTGCATGGGCACGATCACGCGGCCGCGCTCGGCGCCGCCGTGCCGGCCGCCGACATCAACACCTTCTGGGGCGCGCTCGGCTGCGGGTGCTGGGCCGTGTGAGGACGCCCGGCGCGCCGCCCGCGAGCCTCGCCCCCGTTGCCGGGAGGGGCGCGGGGTGAAGCGCTGTCTCGGCGTCGCCGCGCTGGCGAGCCTCGCGGCCCCGGCGCTTCAGGCGCAGCCAGCCGATGTCGTGCTGCCGCCGCTGTCCGTCACCCGCTACGACGAGGCGTGGAACGTGCTCGCCGACGGGCACCCATCGGGCGGCAAGTGGAGCGATCGGCTCAAATACGTGGCCCTCGACGAAGCCGGCCGTGCCTGGCTGACCTTGGGGTTGGAGCTGCGCGCGCGCAACGAGGACTACCGCAACAATTTTTGGGATTCCACGCCGGCCCCCGACGACGGCTACCTGTGGCTGCGCGCCCTGCCCTATGGCGACCTCCATGTCGGCCCGCTGCGCGCGTTCGTGCAGCCCGTCATCGCCTACGCGGTGGACCTTGCGACCAAGCCCGGCCCCGTCGACGAAACCGGGATCGACATCCTCCAGGGCTTTGCCGACGTGGCATTGCCGCTGGGCGCGGCCGGCACGCTGACCCTGCGCGGGGGGCGCGAACTCCTCGCCTTCGGTTCGGAGCGGCTGGTGGGCACCCGCTACGGCCCCAACGTGCCGCTGGCGTTCGACGGCGCCCGCGTCATCCTGGAGCGCGACCGGCTGACGGCCAATCTCCTCTACGTGCGCCCGGTCCAGGTCGGGCCGGACAATTTCGACGACCAGACCTCGACCCGCAAAAGCCTGTGGGGCCTCTATACGACGCGCCTCGATGCGTTCGGTCCCGGCATCGGCGCCGATGCCTACTATCTCGGCTTTCTGAACGAGGACGCCGTGTGGAACCAGGGTGCCGGCCGGGAACTGCGCCACACTCTCGGCGTCAGGCTGTTCGACACCGGCGCGCCGCTGCACTTCAACATCGAGGCGATGGCGCAGTTTGGCACCTTCGCCGGCGGCACCATCGGCGCCTGGTCGGTGGCGACGGAGGTGGGCTACTTCGCGCAGCAGGCGCCGTTCGCCCCCGATCTGGTGCTGCGCGTCAACGTCGCCAGCGGGGACGGCAACCTCGCCGACAATCGGCTGGGCACCTTCAACGCGATGTTTCCAAAGGGGAAATATTTCGGCGAGCTGTCCCCCATCGGCCCCTACAACGTCATCAACATCAATCCGCACGCCACCGTCTCGCTCGGGCACGGGCTGGCGGCGGGGCTGGCGGGCGGGCTCTACTGGCGCGCCAGCAAGGCCGACGGGATCTATGGCATTCCCGGCAACCTGATCCGCTCCGGCGCCGGGACCGACGCGCGCTTCATCGGCACCCAGGCCGAGTTCACGCTCGACTGGGAGCCGACGCCTTCCCTCGACATGTCCGCCTCGGCCTCGATCTTTACCGCCGGCAGCTTTATCCGCGCCACGGGCCCCGCGCCGACGATCGGCATGCTCGGGTTCGAGATCGCCTATAAATTCTGAGCTTCAACACCGGAGCGGACCATGCCCTTGAAGATCACGTCCCAGGATGCGGCGCTGCCCTACCTCCTCATCCTGCTGTCCATGACGACAGGGCTGGTGGACGCGATCAGCGTGCTCGGCCTCGGCAAGGTGTTTACGGCCAACATGACGGGCAACATCGTCTTCCTTGGCTTTGCGGCGATGCGGACGCCGGGATACATCGTCCCGCCCTATCTGGTGGCCATCCTCGCCTTCCTGGCGGGGGCGGCGCTGGCCGGGCGCGCCGGCACCGTGTTCGCGGCGCGGCCGAGGTCGCAACGGCTGATCGTCGCGGCTTCGGTGGAGGCGGGGCTGCTGTGGATCTCGGCCGCGATTGCGCTCGACTACGACATCGCTGCACTGGAGCCGGCGGGCAGCCTCTACGGCATCATCGCGCTCACGGCGCTGGCCATGGGGGTGCGCAACGCCACCATCCGCCAGCTCAAGATCCCCGACATGACGACGACCGTGCTGACGCAGACCCTCACTGGGCTGGCCGCCGATTCCACCCTGGGCGGCGGGGCCAACCCCAATTGGGGCCGCCGCATCGCCAGCGTGCTGGCGATCTTCGTGGGCGCGGCGGTGGGCGCGGGGCTGGTGCTGTCGGTGGGACTGGTGGTCCCGCTGGTGCTGTCGGGCGCCATCGTCTTCGGCGCGACGCTTGCGCTCGCCCTCCTGCCCTCCACGGCGCGGCAGTGATGGGTGCGATGCTTTCGTCCAAATTCGCCGGGGAAGCGACAATCCGGCGTCCGGCGGGCCGTGCAAGCGTCGTCATGCGCCACGCAGGAGCCGCCCGATGCCCCTACCCCGCATGAGCCTTTGCGCCTCGGCCCTGCGAACGGCTGCCTTGGCGCTGCTGGCGCTCGTCGCCACCACCGGCCCCGGGGCGGCCGGCATCGCCGAATTGGAGGCAGCATCGGGCGCGGCCCTTGCGGGAGAGGGCCGGTGAGCCGCCCGTGCAGCCACCTGAAGTCGATCGTCACCGTCACGCCCAGCGCGGACGGGTGTGAGGAATGCCTGCAATCGGGGAGCTGGTGGGTGCATCTGCGGATCTGCCGCGCCTGCGGCCATGTCGGATGCTGCGACGACTCGCCCAACCGCCACGCCACCCGGCACTTCCACGCGACCCGTCACCCGATCATCGAGGCTTACGATCCGCCCGAAGGCTGGGGCTGGTGCTACCTCGACGAGGCCATGTTGGACCTCACCGACCGGAAGACGCCGCATCCACGCCCGATCCCCCGCTTCTTCTGAGCCCGGCCGCCCCGTCTCACTGGACCGCGGCCGGCAGGTTGAGCTGAAATACCGCGCCGTGAGGGTCGTTGTCGGCGACCGAGATCCGCCCGCCATTGGCCTCCACGATGGAACGGCAGAACATCAGCCCGACGCCCATCCCGTCCTTCTTGGTTGTGAAGAAGGCCGAGAAGATCCATTCCCGATGCTCCGCCGCCAGCCCGGTGCCGGTATCGGAGACCGAGATGCGCACGCCCTCCCCGTCCACCTCCGAAACGATGGACAAGACCCGTGGGCGCCCCGAGACGGCGCACATGGAATCGATGGCGTTCTTGATGAGGTTGGACAGAACGAGGTGAAGCTGGAGCGGGTCGATCACCACCCGCGCCGGCCGGTTGGTCAGTTCGGCGCGCATCACCACCCGGTCGAGCGCCGCCTCCTCGCGGCAATGGGCAATCACCTCGCCGATCACCGCGTTGACGTCGACTTCGCTGCGCGGGGCCTGGTCGGTCTTGAAGGTGGTGCGGATGGAATCGACCACCATGGCGGCCCGCTCCCCCACCTTCTCGATCCGCGCCAGCGCCGCTTCCACCTCGGCAAGGTTCGGCGGATCGCGCCGCAGCCATCTGAGGCCCGCCGCCGCGCTGAGTTCTACACTGGAGAGCGGCTGGCGGATCTCGTGGGCGATGGAGGCCGAAATGGCCTCGATGACGGTGAGCCGGCTCTCCCGTGCCCGCCTCTCCGCCAGCACCGAGCGGGCGAGGCGCGCATAAAGCGCCGTGGTGCCCGACAGGAGCACGATGAGCACGGTGCTCGCGGCGACGAGCCCGTAGACCCGCCCCGCCCACCAGCCGACGCTCAACCGCACCCCGGCGCTGAGATAGGCGAGGAGCACGATCTCGATCATCAGCGAGACCAGGACGACGATCAGCCACAGATCGAGCACCGAGACGAGTTTAGCGCGCAGCACGATGATGGCGGCGGCGCAGATGGCGAGCGCCACCGGGGGCACGACCTGCCATAGCGGCGCGGGGACCAGCGCGTCGCGCATGAAGGGCGGCAGCGGAATGGCCGGCGACAGGATGAGGACGCCCAGCGCCGCCACCACCGCCGTGACGATGGCGACGCTCGCGATGATCGGCACCGCGGCCTTGCCTTGGGCGCGCGTGTCGCCGCCGCGTTCGCGCCCCAGCAGCGCATAGGCGAGGATGAAGAGCGGGAAGCCGAGCCGGTTGATGGCGGCGATCGTGGCGGTGGACTGCGCCGCGCCGTCGAGCCCGAAGGCGGGAAAGGCGCCGGGAAAGCTGAGCGCCCACGGGATGATCACGAGCCCCGCGAACAGATAGCCGCTCGCCAGCACCAGCACGCGGCGCGAGCGCTCCACCGCGAAGAGGCCCAGCAGGAGCGCCGCCGTGATGGATTGATTGATGAGGACGGCGACGAAATAGGCCGGCACGAGCGACTGCGTGCCCGGCAGGGGGATCATGGCGAACGGCGCCGTCGCAACCAGCGCGCAGACGAGCACCATGCCGCAACCGATGGCCAGGATGCGATCCGAACGCGTGGGCGCGGCGGTGGAGATCAGGAGCAGGAGGTCGTTTCGATCGGACAATGCGGAGCCCATCGCCCGCAGCCCGCCGGTCTCCCCCGCCGCGACGCTCACCCGGTCACCGACGCAACATCCGCGCCGAGGCTGGCGGACGGGCCGCCGCGTGGCCCGCTCCAGGCGGCGGCGCTCATGCGCCGACCTTGGGATTGGGGCGGAGGCATGAGGCAGACCATTGCTGGCAGCGCATTACAATCTCCGGACCGCCGAGCGGGAGGGTTGACGACGCCTTGGCAATCCGCACGTAGCACCTTTGCAAGGGCGTTCAAACGAGCGGCCCGACCCGTTCGTGCAATTATTTTGCCGTCGCCGGCCGGCGGATCCGGCGCGGCGGATCGGCTTTCGGATCGGCCAGGTGATTTCGTCCCGGCGCAAAGCGCGCTAGGCAGGCGCGTCGCGTCCCGGCCGCCGGCCGGGGCCAGCCGGGAGACGATAGCTTGGACCGTCAGCCGACCCCCTTCGACGATTGGCTCGGCCGCGAGGAGATCGCGCGCGATACCGTGAGCGCGGCGACGATGGCGCGTCTCGCCGCAACGCTCGGCCGCGACGACGCCCCGCTCGGCGAGGGTGCCGCCTGTCCGCCGCTGGCGCACTGGTTCCACTTCCTGCCCGCCGCACCGGCCGGCGCGCTGGGCGCCGACGGCCACCCTGCCCGCGGCGGGTTCCTGCCTCCGGTCGAGCACCTGCCGCGCCGCATGTGGGCGGGCTCGCGCCTCGTCTTCGCCGGCCCGCTGCGCGTGGGCGAGACCCTGGTTCGCCGCTCCACCATCGCCGCCATCAAGGCGCGCGAGGGGCAGAGCGGCCCGCTCCTGTTCGTCACCGTGCGCCACGCGTTCGGCGCGCCCGGTGCCGCGCCCCTCGTGACCGACGAGCACGACATCGTCTATCGCGGCGAGGGCGGCCCGGGGCGCGGCGAGGTGGCGCCTGCCGGGCCCTGGCAGCGCACGCTCACGCCCGATCCGGTGCTCCTCTTCCGCTTCTCCGCGCTCACCTTCAACGGCCACCGCATCCACTATGACGAACCCTATGCGCGCACGGTGGAGGGTTATCCCGGCCTGGTGGTGCACGGCCCGCTGGTGGCGACGTTGCTCCTCGACCTCGTGCGCCGCGAGCGGCCCGCCCAACGCGTCGCGGCGTTTTCCTTCCGCGCCCTCGCGCCCTTCTTCGCCGGGGAGCCGCTCCACCTCAACGGCGCGCCGGAGGCGGACGGCACCGTGGCGCTGTGGGCGGCCAACGGCGAAGGCGAAGTCGGCATGCGCGCCCGCGCCACGTTCGAGCCCGCCTGATGCGGCCGCTGGAGGGGATCACGGTCGTCAGCCTGGAGCAGGCCATCGCCGCGCCCTATTGCACGCGCCTCCTCGCCGATCTCGGCGCGCGGGTGATCAAGATCGAGCGGCCCGACGGCGGCGATTTCGCGCGCGGCTACGACACCCGCGTCAACGGCCTGTCGAGCCATTTCGTGTGGACCAACCGGGGCAAAGAGAGCGCCGCCCTCGATCTGAGGGACGGCGCCGATCTCGCCCTCGTCCGCCGGATGATCGCCGGGGCGGACGTCTTCGTCGAGAACCTGGCGCCGGGGGCGGCCGCCCGGCTCGGCCTCGCCTCCGCCACGCTTCGCGCGGCCCACCCGCGCCTCGTCACCGCGTCCATCTCGGGCTATGGCGAAGGCGGCCCGCAGGGAACCCGCAAGGCCTACGACCTCCTGATCCAGGCCGAGGCCGGCTTTTTGTCGGTGACCGGGCGGCCCGTGGCGCCGGCCAAGGCGGGCATTTCCATTGCCGACATCGCGGCCGGGGTGGCGGCCCACCAGGCGATCCTGGCCGCTCTCATCCAGCGGGGGCGCACCGGCGCGGGCGACCACATCGCCGTCTCGATGCTGGAGGCGCTGGCCGAATGGATGGGCTTCCCGCTCTACTATGCCTATGGGGGCCAGCCGCCTCCCGTCCCGGCGGGCGCAGGCCACGCCACCATCTTTCCCTATGGCCCCTACGGCACGGCCGACGGCACGGTGCTGTTCGGGCTGCAGAACCCGCGCGAATGGCGCGCCTTCTGCGAGACGGTGTTGCGGCGGCCGGACCTTGCGGCCGATCCGGAGCTCGCCTCCAACGCCGGCCGCGCCGCGCGCGCGGACGAGGTGAACGCCGCCATCGACACCGTGCTTTCCACGCTGACCACGGCCGAGGCCATCGCCCGGCTGGAGGCGGCCAACATCGCCACCGCGAGCGTCAACGACATGGCGGGGCTGTGGCAGCACCCCCAGCTTGCCGCGCGCGGACGCTGGCACACCGTGGAAACGCCGGCCGGCCCCGTCCCGGCCCTCGCCCCCATCGCCGGGAGCTGGCCGCCGCGCATGGACAAGGTGCCCGCGCTCGGCGAACACACCGCCGCCCTGCGCGCCGAATTCGCGCCCGCCCCAACGAAAGCCCGCGACGATGACTGAGGACAGCGATCCCCACGCCGAAATCCGTGAGGCCGTGCGCGCGTTGTGCGCGACGTTCGGCCCCGAGTACCATCGCGCCCACGATGCCGCCGGCACCTACCCGGAGGAATTCGTCGACGCGTTGACCCGGGCCGGCTGGCTCGCCGCGATGATCCCGGAGGAATATGGCGGCGCCGGGCTGGGGCTGACCGAGGCGGCGGTCATCATGGAGGAGATCAACCGCTCGGGCGCCAACGCCGGCCACTGCCACGGCCAGATGTACAACATGGGCACGCTGCTGCGGCACGGCTCGCCGGCCCAGAAAGCGGCGATCCTGCCGAAGATCGCCGCCGGGGAGCTGCGCCTCCAGTCGCTGGCCGTGACCGCCGAGCGCCGCGGCGACCGCTACGTGCTCAACGGCCAGAAGGTGTGGACGAGCCGCGTCCAGCACTCCGACCTGATGATCGTGCTCGCCCGCACCACCCCCCTCGCCGAGGTGGCGAAGAAATCCGAGGGCATGTCGGTGTTCCTGGTGGACATCGCGGCGGCGCGGGCCGGCGGCATGAGCGTCGTGCCGATCCGCAACATGGTCGGCCACGAGACCAACGAGGTGTTCTTCGACAATGTCGACGTGCCGGCGGACAATCTCATCGGCGAGGAAGGCCGCGGCTTCCGCTATATCCTCGACGGGCTCAACGCCGAACGTACGCTGATCGCGGCCGAATGCGTGGGCGACGGGCGCTGGTTCATCGACAAGATCACCGCCTATGCCGGCGAGCGCGTGGTGTTCGGCCGCCCCATCGGCCAGAACCAGGGCGTGCAGTTTCCCATCGCGCGGGCTCATGTCAACATCGAGGCGGCGGCGCTGATGACGGCGGAGGCAGCGCGCAAGTTCGATGCGCACCAGCCCTGCGGCGCCGAGGCCAACATGGCCAAGCTCCTCGCCGCCGACGCCTCCTGGGAGGCGGCCAACGCGTGCCTGCAATTCCACGGCGGCTTCGGCTTCGCCGCCGAGTACGACGTGGAGCGCAAGTTCCGCGAGACGCGGCTCTATCAGGTGGCGCCGATCTCCACCAACCTCATCCTGTCCTACGTCGCCGAGCACGTGCTCGGCATGCCGCGCTCGTTCTGACCGGCCGGGCCCGCGCCCGCCCCCGTTCAGGCGGCGGCGCGGGGCGAACGCGGCGCGGCGGCGAGCAGCGCCTCGTTGATGCAGGCGCGGCGCGTGCCGGTGGTGAGGAAATCCACCGCCGTCTTCACCGCCAGCCGGCGCATGTCGGCCAGGCTGTCGGGGCTGAAGAAGGCGGCGTGGGGGGTGATGATCAACCGGCCGTCGAGCCAGGGCTCGTTCGCCTCGTAGGCGTTGAGCAGCGGATGGGCGTAGTCGATGGGCTCCACCGGCAGGACATCGAGCGCGGCGCCGCCGAGCCTGCCGTCGCGCAGCGCCGCCTCGATGGCGTCGAGGTCCATCGTGCCGCCGCGCGAGGTGTTGACGAGGACGAGGCCGGGCTTGGCCGCGGCGAGAGCCTGATGGCCGATCAGCTCGCGGGTCTCGTGCGTCAAGGGCGTGTGCACGCTGACGATATCGCTGAGCGCCATCAGCTCCGCGAGCGTTTCGGTGCGCCGGAACCCGAAGGCCCGTTCGGTGCCGGGCGGCAAATGCGGGTCGTGGAAGGCGATGTCCATCTCGAAGCCGCGCGCGCGCAGCGCCGTCGCCGTGCCGATCCGCCCCAGCCCGACGATGCCGAAGGTCGCCCCGCGCAGGCGCCGCACCGTGCCCTGCTCGCGCGCGTGCCACCCCATCGCGCGGGTGCGCAGCTTGGCGTCGTAGGCGACCACCCCGCGCGTCAGCGCCAGAGCCAGCGCGATGGCGTGGTCCGCCACCTCGGTGGTGCCGTAGTCGGGCGTGTTGCAGACCGGGATGCCGCGCGCCGCGCACGCCTCGATGTCGATGTGGTTGTAGCCGACGCCCGCCTGGACGACGATCCGGCAGCGCTCCAGCGCCGCCACCATGTCGGCGGTCACCGCGTTGCGGCTACGGCACGGGACCAACGCATCGCACGCGGCGAGCGCCTCGCGGCTCGGTGTCCCCTGTTCGGTGGTGCGCCAGACGGTTATGACCGCATCCGGCCCGGTGACGGACCGCTCGATATCCGGCTCCGCATCGAACTGCGGGTCAATAATCAGGATGTGCATCAAGCGATATGAGCGCTGTTCAGCGTGGCGTGCAAGTGGCCGCCGTGGTTACACTCAGCATCTTCTGGGCCCTCAACTGGCCGATGATGAAAATCGGCCTCAGCGCGGTCGAGCCGTGGACGTTCCGCGCGGTCATCGTGACGCTGGGGGGCGTCGGCTGCCTCCTCGTGGCGCGCGCGCTCGGCCATTCCATCGCGATCCCCCGGCGCGAGCTGGTGCCGGTCCTGTGGGTTGGCCTGTTCCAGGGCGTGTTGTGGAACGGCTTTTCCGGCGTCGCTCTGGCGCTGGTGGAGGCCGGGCGCGCGGCCGTCCTCGCCTTCACCATGCCGGTGTGGGCGACGCTGTTCGCGGCGATCTTCCTCAA
>JAUIJH010000004.1 GCA_030431335.1 Alphaproteobacteria bacterium | reverse complement strand
CGGCGTGATCCGCGAGCTGACGCCCGAGCAGCGCCAGGCCTGGGTCGACGCGATGAAGCCGGTCTGGACCCAGTTCCAGGACGAGATCGGCAAGGACCTGATCGACGCCGCCGCCAAGGCCAACGACGCCGCATCCTGACGCAGAGCGCGCCGCCGCCATCGCGGCGGCGGCGCGTGACAAGCCTCGCCTAAGCCCGTTGTCGTTATTGACGGATCGGGCAGCATTGCGAGGAGGCCGGATGAGCGCGACGACCACGATGGGTGCGGCGACCGGCGCATCGTTGGCGTTAGGCCCGACGGACAAGCGCTCCGCCCGCCGCGCAAGCGCCGATGCCCGCGAGGCGGACAATCCCGCGTTGACGGAGTCGCGCCGCGACTTCGCGCAATTCTTCTCACGCTTCCTCTGGCTCAACGTTCCCGCCGTCGCCGCCGTGGCGGTGGCGAGCGGCCAGGCGCTCGTCTACGGCGCGTCGCTGGTCGGCACGGCGGTCCTTTTGGCCCTGGTGTGCCAGCTCCTGCGCGGCCGCTACGCCCGCGCGCGCGGCCGTGTCGCCATGTCGGCCTGCGGCATCGGCATGACCGCGCTGATGATCGCCGCCGCGGCCGGCACCACCTTCCAGATCGACGCGCACTTCTACGTCTTCGTGATGCTGGCGACGTTGGCCGGCTGGTCGGACTGGCGCACGCTGGTGGCCAGCGTCGTGCTCGTCGCCTTCCACCATGCGCTCCTCAACAGCATCTACCCCTGGTGCGTCTTCCCCGACGGGTCGAGCTATGCGCGCGTCGCCATCCACACCTTCGCCGTGGTGGTGGAAGCCGCGGTGCTGATCGTCCTCGTCCGGCGGACGGTCGATCAGTTCGCCGTGATCGCGGCGTCCGAGCGTTCGGCCAGCGCCCGCGCCGACGATGCGGCCCGCGAGCTGCACGAAACGCGGCAGGAAGACCAGCAGGTCGGCGCGATGATGGGCTCGCTGATCCGCAGCTTCCGCTCCGAGGTGGCCGAGACATCCAAGGCCATGGCCTCGGACGTGGAGCGCATGACGAAGACCGCGCACGAGCTCTTCGGGGCGGCCAGCGCCGACAACGTCGCACTCGACGAGGTCAAGGCGAGCGCCGCCGCCGTGCTGGAAGCCATGGACGAAGCCACGCGCGCCTGTCACAGCCTCGACGCCAGCGCCGGCGAGATCCGCACCCTCACCGCCAACACCGCCTCGCGCGTCCAGGACGTGGAGCGGCAGGCGGTGCAGAGCAGCGAGGCGATCTCGCGCCTGTCCGTGGGCGTGACCCAGCTCAACGACATCGTCGCAACCATCAGCGACGTTGCGGCCAAGACCAACCTTCTCGCCCTCAACGCGGCCATCGAGGCGGCGCGGGCGGGCGAGGCCGGGCGCGGCTTCGCGGTGGTCGCCTCCGAAGTCAAAGGCCTCGCCGAGCAGACCGCGAAGGCGACGGAGGTGATCGGCGGCCGCATCGACGAGATCACCGGCAAGACGGCCGATTCGGTCAACGAGATCCGCCGCATCGGCCAGCTCGCCGAGGCCGTGCGCAAGGACACCATGGCCATCGAGCAGGGCATCGACGCGCAGGCCGAGGCCACCCACTCGCTGGAGCGCACGTTCCAAGCCGCGCGCGACTGCGCCAATCGCTCCACGGACCAGGTCGACCGCCTCGCCACGTCGATGGCCGGCACGCTCAAGACCGCCAAGATCGTCGAGACCGGCTCGGAGCGGATCCTGTCCGTCACCCAGATGCTCTACCAGATGATCGCCAGCTTCCTCTCCAACGTCGCCAGCAGCCGCACCAGCCGCTGACGTCCGCGGGCCACGGCCACGGCCGCAAAAACGTGACGTGCGGCACGCACAGCCTGCCCGTCGCACCCCACCTCAAGTCGAGCAGCAAGGAGCTCGACGGTCCCATGGCGCTCGATACCGCGGCGGCAGTCACCTACAATCGCACCCACGCGGCCGTGGTCGGCTGGTCCGCGCGACGCGTGGAGGTCGCCGACTTCCTGCAGCACGAATTCGTGCCGATCGGCCCGCAGCAGAGCGCGAGCGATCGCGATTTCGCCGAGTTGGTCGCCCTCTGGCAGGATTGCGGCAACCGCCGGGCCCACCGGCAGGTGCTCGCGGTCGACGGCAAGCTCGGCCCCACCTCCTGGCGCGCCATCCAGCCCGACCTGGCGCGCGCCGCCGGCAACCGCGCGCTGAAGACCCTCGACCTGCAGGTCGCGACGCTGAACCCGCCGCGGTTCGACTACCAGGCCGCGCTGCGCTTCGCGCTCGACCTCTACGGCGCCATCGGGATCCAGTTGCGCATCCGCACCGAGATCTGCCCGGCGCTGAACGCGGCCGACACCACCCGCCTCGCCGTGATCGCCGGCCAGAGCCAGTGGACCGGGCCCGGCTCCGAGCAGGAGGATCTTTATGAACGCGTCGACCTCCCCGCCGCCGCGGAGGGTGTGCGCATTTTCTTCGTCGCCGGCATCGGCCGGCAGGACGGGACGGGCCTCAGGGGCTGCGTCGGGCATGCGCCGGGCAAGGCGGCCTGCATCATCGACAGCAACCTCGCCACCGTCTTCACCCTGTCGCACGAACTCGGTCACGTCCTTTTGACGTCGGACTTCTCGCCGACGCACCATGCCAGCGCCGACAACATCATGTTCCGCGCCACGGACGGCCACTCGCTCTCCCGCCCGCCGGGGTTCGATGCGGCCCAGATCGCGAAGATCCGTGCCAATGCGCTCCTTCGCTAACGCCCTGGTGGCGTTGTCGCTCGCGGCCGGCCTTGTCGCGATCCCCATCGTCGGGGTGTCCCTCGCCAAGCGGCCCGAGGCCGTCCCCGTCATGAGCGAAGAGGACGTCTCCCGGCGCGTCGCCGCGGCCTTCAACGAGCGCTACGGCGCCCTCTTCACCCAAAGCCCCGCCGACGGCGCCTTCCTCGCGCTGCCCAAGGTGGCGCCGGACGAGTTTCGCCTCGCCGCGGAAGACCGGCAGGCCTGGCGCCTGACCCGCTCGCCCCGCGCCGGCATGCGCGTGCAGGCCACCGTCGACAAGCGCAGCGGCCTCATCGCCTTCGCCAAGCCCGAGTTCACGCCCGAATGAACCGGCGACCCGCAGGATGGCGAACCTCGTCTTGAATTTCCCTCGCTGTTGTGTCGCTCTAGGCAACAACAAGTAGACCGCTTGGGGGAAATGCGGATGAGGGCCGTCGCCGTCGATGTATGAGCTCGTCCTAAATTATCCGACGGCTTTTCTTCTTGGCTTTGTGGCGTTGTATTTCGTCATCGACCGGTTGGCCCCGCAATTCATGGCCAGCTTCGAGGAAATTTTCATTTCCCTCATCCTCGCGGCGATGACGCTGACCGCCTTCGTGCAGGTGGTGCTGCGGTACGGCTTCAATTCCGGCATGCAGGGGGCGCTGGAGTTCACGCGCATCCTGTTCGCCTGGCTCATCCTGTTCGGCATGAGCTACGCGGTGCGCATCAACGCCCACCTCGGCATCGACAGCCTGATCCGCGCCCTGCCCGCGCGGGCGTTCCGCTTCTTCGCGCTGTTCGGCGCGCTGGCGGCGCTGCTGTACGCGGTGATCCTCATCAACGCGGACTGGCTCAAGGTACTCGGCGCCAGCACCCGCGGCGGCGGCGCGGTCGACTACTGGTGGAAGATGTACCGCGTCGGCATCGGCCTCGACGACCTGATGTACCCGGGTTTCATGGCCGAGTGGGCCGGGCAGGTGCGGGTGCACCGCTGGGTCGCCTATCTCATCCTGCCCGTCGGGCTGGGCCTTTTCGCCATGCGCTGCCTGCAGGCGTTCGTCGGGATCCTGCGCGGTGAGCGCGACCTGATCATCGCCAGCCACGAGGCAGAGGAACTCGTCGCCGAAAACAAAGACATCTTGAAGGATTGATGCCGTGGAAGCCGCAATCCTTTTCGCCTTCGTCTTCACGTTCCTGCTGCTGGGCGTGCCGGTCTCGGTCTCGCTCGGGCTGTCCTCGCTGCTGATCATCGTCTTTTTTTCCAACGACTCGGTGTCGTCGGTCGCGCAGCAGCTGTTCACCGCGAGCCAGAACTACACCCTCCTGGCGATCCCCTATTTCATCCTGGCGGCCGCGTTCATGTCGACCGGCGGCGTTGCGCAGCGCATCATCCGCTTCGCCATCGCCACCGTGGGCTCGCTGCGCGGCGGCCTCGCGATGGCCTCGGTGCTGGCGTGCATGCTGTTCGCCGCGCTCTCCGGCTCCTCGCCGTCCACCGTGGTGGCGATCGGCACCATCGCCATCGCCGGCATGGTCCAGGTGGGCTACTCCAAGGACTTCGCCGCCGGCATCATCGCCAACGCCGGCACGCTCGGGATCCTGATCCCGCCCTCCATCGTCATGGTCGTCTATTCGGCGGCGACGGACGTGTCGGTCGGGCGCATGTTCCTCGCCGGCGTCATCCCCGGCATCGTCGCCGGGCTGATGCTGATGCTGACGATCTACGTCATCGCGCGGGTGAAGAATTTGCCCAAGGGCGAGTGGCTCGGCTTCGGCGAGCTGGTGCGCGCGGGCAAGGATTCGGCCTGGGGCCTGTTCCTCATCATCATCATCCTGGGCGGCATCTACGGCGGCGTCTTCACGCCCACCGAGGCGGCCGCGGTCGCCGCCGTCTACGCATTCCTGATCGCGCTGTTCATCTACCGCGACATGGGGCCGCTCAAAGGCCGCCGCTTCATCTCCGAGCGCGACTCGGTGCGCGCACGCAACGGCTTCTTTGGCTGGATCTACGGCGCGTCGCTGTTCGTGATCGCCATGATCGTGTCCTACTTCATCGCCGAGGAGGGCAACGTCGGGCTGCGGGCGATGGTCGCGGCGGTGCTGGGCGTGGGCGGCGGCCTCGCCTACATCTTCGCCAAGGCCGACGGCGGCCTCGGCGCGCTGGCGGCGGGCTTCGTGGTCCTCCTGCGCAACATCGCGCAGACGCTGCTCGCGGTGCCCGCGGCCCTCGTCCACCGCGACACGCGCAAGGTGATGATCGAGGCCTCGCGCACCACCATCATGCTGATGTTCATCATCGTGAACGCGCTCCTGTTCGCGCACGTGCTGACGTCGGAGCGGATCCCCCAGGCGATCACCGACTGGATGATCGGCGCGGGGTTCAACTGGTTCACCTTCCTGATCGCCGTCAACGTGCTGCTGTTGATCGGCGGGCAGTTCATGGAACCCTCCGGGCTGCTCCTGATCGTGGCGCCGGTGGTGTTCCCCATCGCCATCCAGCTCGGCGTCGACCCGATCCACCTCGGCATCATCATGGTGGTCAACATGGAGATCGGCATGATCACGCCGCCGATCGGGCTCAACCTGTTCGTGACGTCCGGCATCACCGGGATGAGCCTCGTTCAGGTGGTGCGGGCGGCGCTGCCCTTCGTCGCGGTGCTGTTCGTGTTCCTGATCCTGATCACCTACGTGCCGCTCATCTCCACCTTCCTGCCCACCGCGATGATGGGCCCGGAGATCGTCACGCGGTAGCGGTTCAGTTGGCGGCGTCGAGCGGCTCGTAGTCGCCCGGCACGTACGTCTGGCGGCTTTCGAGCACGTTGTCGTCGGCCTCCTCGTCCAGCACGGCCCGGCCGTCGGCGACGGTGATCTCGGCGGCGTCGAACACGAGCTCGCGCGGGTCGAGCCCCAGGACGCCGCCCACGCCGACGATGACCACCGCGCGCCCGCTCTCGCGCTCGCGCAGCGCCAGCTCGATCTTGCCGACCGCATCGCCGTTCGCGTTGACCAGCGTCATCCCCACCAGGGCGGCGGGGTCGGCGGTGCCCGTTCCCGGCCCGCTCATCTCCACGTTGGGCGCGGCCTGCTCGATGGTGATCTTCGGCTCTTCCTGGCGCACCTCCACCTGGACTTCGGGCTGCTCCACCTGGACGTCCGCCTCCGGCGTCGCCACCTCCACGTCCGGCTGGACCTGCTCGACCGAGACGCCCGGCTCCACCGGCGCCACCTCGATCACCGGGTCGGGCTGCATCACCTCGATCCGCGCTTCGGGCTGGTCGATGGCGATGGTGGGCTCGGGCTGCTCGACGATCACCTCCGGCTCGCGCAGCTCCACCCGCACGTCCGGTTGGCGCGGGCGCACCGTCACCTCGGGCTGGTGCTGCGTCACCGTCACGATGGGCTCGTAGGTGCGCACGGTGATGCGTGGCGACGGCTGGTTGACCGTCACCGTGATGGCGGGCTCGAACACGCGCACGGTGGCGGCGGGCTGGCGCACGATGACGCGGGTGCGGGGCGCGACGGGGGCCGCGTCCGCGCCCACCACGGCGGCCACCGCCTCGGACTGGGCCGCGCCCGGCGCCTCGGCGGCGGGCGCCTCGGCCGGCGTTTCGGGCGCCGTTTCGGGCGATGCCGTGGCCGTCTCGGCGGTCTCGTCTTGCGCGGCGGCGCCGGCCCGCGAGGCTTCGTCCAGCGCGGCCTGCGCGTCCCGGGAAGCCTGCGACGCCTCGCTTGCCGGCGCGGGCTCGCTCGATGTCTGCGCCAGGGCCGGGCTCGCGGCCAGCAGCGCCACCAGGGCCGTACGGGACCAGAGGTTCATGGACCGCCTCCTCCTCACAACGTTTCTTCGATCTCTGGCGAACCTAGCGCGGCGGCCCGGCCGGGGCGAACGCGGCTATCCGCCGCCCGGCGCGGCGAGGCGCTCGATCACGATCTGCGGCTTGCCCATGCGGATCAGCACGCGAGGCGGCTCGCTGACGAGGTCGACCACCGGGTCCTCGATGGCCACCGTCACCTCCGGCTCGGGGTGGGTCACGGTAACGTGAGGCTGGCGCTGGCGCACGTGCACCTGCGGCGCGGCGGCATCCACCTGCACCCGCGGCGGCGGCGCGTCGATCTCGATCCGCGCCGGCGGCTGGTCGACCGCCACCTGCGGCGGCGCCTGCTCCACCGCCACGTCCGGCGCCGGCTGCTGCACCGTGACGGTCGGGCGGCGCGGCGTCACCGCAACGTCGGGCGGCGCCTGTTCCACGCGCACCGCGCCGCTGCGCTCCTGGGCCCAAGCCGGCGCCACAACGGCCGCCAGGGCCACCCAGGCCACCGCCGTCGCGGCCGCCAACCGGCGCCGCTCGGCCCCTGCCCGCCCGGCCGTCCCGCTCATCCGGATCATCGCTCACTCCCGTTGGCGCGCGCCCGTCTTACCATGCCTGGCCGGCCGCGATGATACCCCAAATCGCGCCCCGCGGAGGGTGGCCCAGCGCCCCACCGCAGCGGGTTTTCACAGCAAGGCGTTGACAAATCTGGCTCCGGGCGATTGCCTCACAGACGTCGCGCAATATCTATTTACGTCGGCTGCAAATTGGTTGCCGGTAAATTCCTGCGACAGCCGGAAAGTTGCCTGAGGTATTGCGTCACAAATCGTGCACCAGAATGAGGCATGCGAATGCATAAGACGTTTTTGGCCCTAGTAGCTGTGGGTGCGATGGCCGCCACAGGCGCCGTGGCCCAAGATAAATTCATGACAATTGGCACCGGTGGCGTTACCGGTGTTTATTATCCGACAGGCGGCGCAATTTGCCGCTTGGTTAATCGTGGTCGCCGCGACCACGGTATCCGGTGCTCGGCCGAGTCGACGGGCGGCTCCGTGTACAACATCAACACCGTGCGTGCCGGCGAGCTGGACTTCGGCGTTGCCCAGTCCGACTGGCAATATCATGCCTACAAGGGCACGTCGCAGTTCTCCGATGCCGGGCCGTTCGAGGATCTGCGCGCCGTCTTCTCGGTGCACCCCGAGCCCTTCACCCTCCTGGCACGGGCCGATACCGGCATCGACGGCTTCGAGGACATCAAGGGCAAGCGCGTCAACGTCGGCAATCCCGGCTCCGGCCAGCGCGCGACCATGGAAGTGGTGATGGACGCCTTCGGCATCTCCATGGACGACCTCGCCCTCGCCACCGAGCTGAAAGGCGCCGAGATGGCGCAGGCGCTGTGCGACGGCAAGATCGATGCGATGATCTACACGGTGGGTCACCCCGCCGCGGCGATCCAGGAAGCGGTCAACTCCTGCGACGTGAAGCTGGTCGACGTGAAGGGCGAGCCCATCGACAAGCTGGTGGCGGACAACCCCTACTACCGCGTCGCCACCATTCCGGGCGGCATGTACAAGGGCAACGACCAGGACACCACCACCTTCGGTGTCGGCGCCACGTTCATCACCTCGGCGACCGTGCCGGACGACATCGTCTACACGACCGTCAAGGCCGTGTTCGACAACTTCGACCAGTTCAAGCAGCTGCACCCCGCCTTCGGCAATCTGAAGGAGGAGGAGATGATCTCCGACGGCCTCAGCGCCCCGCTGCATCCGGGCGCGGTGAAGTACTACAAGGAGCGCGGCTGGATGTAGCCCGCCTCACAGGGCAAAATCGGGGGCGTCGCGGTTCGCGGCGCCCTTTTTTGACCGCCATCGGCGGAGCGGAGGATGCGGATGAGTTTTTCCCGGACGGCGTGGGAACAGAACGCGGCGGCCTACGAGGCCATCCGCACCATGCCCTTCAACGAAGCGCTCGCCGCCGGCACGCTGCCGCCCGAGACCTTCCGCCACTACATCGTCCAGGACGCGCACTATCTCGTCGGCTTCGGCCGCGCGCTCACCCTTGCCGCCGCCAAGGCGCCGAGCCCGGAGCGGCTGATCCAGTTCGCCGAGGCCGGCAAGGAGGTGCTGGTGGAGGAGCGCGCGCTGCACACGGGCTATTTCGCGCAGTGGGGCATCGACGAGGCCGCCTTCGCCGATACGCCCGTCACCCCCGCCACACACCACTACGTGTCGTACCTGCTGGCGGTCGGCTTCGGCGAGCGGTACGAGGTGGTCGTCGCGGCGCTCCTGCCCTGCTTCTGGATCTATCTGGAGATCGGCAAGGACCTCGATGCCCGCGCCGCGGCGGACAATCCCTACCGGGCGTGGATCGACACCTACGCCGGCGCCGCCTTCGAGGCGACGGTGAGGGACGCCATCGCCGCGGCCGACGAGGTGGCCGCCACCGCCTCGCCCAAGGTGGTCGAGGCGATGCTGCGGGCCTTCGCCACCTCCACGCAGCTCGAATGGATGTTCTGGCATTCGGCCTATCACCGGCACGGCTGGCCGCTTTCGCCCCGCGCGGACGGCGCTTGACGGCGGCGGCCGGGGTTTCCAATCTCCCACCCCCGCCATCGCGCGCCGAGGCCGCCATGCATGACACGACTGGACGGCCCGCCCCGCCCGCCGAGGCTTCCCGATGATGCCGGCGATCACCGGGCGCACGGGCATCATCGCCCACATCGGCGTGCCGACCGAAAGTTTCCGCGCCCCGCTGATCTACAATCCCTACTTCGCCGATCGCGGCATCGACGTCGTGGTGGTGCCGATGGGCTGCGAGGCGGAGGACTATCCGGACTTCCTGCGGCTCCTGTTCCGCCTGCGCAACGTGGTCGGCGCGCTGGTGACCATGCCGCACAAGGTGACCACCGCCCGCCTGGCCGACGAGCGGAGCCGCGCGGTCGAGATCTGCGGCGCCGCCAATGCGGTGAAGCGCGAGGGCGGCCGCCTCGTCGCCGACATGTTCGACGGCGAGGGATTCTTGCGCGGCGCGCGCGCCAAGGGCTGCCGCGTCGAGGGCGCGGCGGCGATCATGGCGGCGGCGGGCGGCGTCGGCTCGGCCATCGCGGCCTCGCTCGCCGGGGCGGGCCTCGCGCGCCTCGCCATCCACGACACGCGGGCCGAAACCGCCGCCGCGCTGGCGGCGAGCCTCGAGGCGCACCACCCGGCGCTCACGGTGGAGACCGGCAGCAGCGACCCGGCCGGCTTCGACATCGTGGTCAACGCCACCCCGCTCGGCATGAACGATGGCGACCCGCTGCCCTTCGACGCGAGCCGCATCGCCCCGTCCGCCTTCGTCGGCGAGGTGGTGATGAAGCGCGAGGTCACGCCGTTCCTGGCCGCCGCCCGCGAACGCGGCTGCGTCACCCAGATCGGCACCGACATGCTGTATGAGATGATTCCCCCCTACCTGGAATTCTTCGGCCTGCCGACGACCACGCCCGACGAGCTGCGCCGCCTTTCCCAAGTCGCTTATTGAGGACCCGATGGAACTGCCCAAGAACGCCTTCAAAGCCGCCATTCAGAAGGGCCAGCGCCAGATCGGCATCTGGTGCACGATCGGCGATCCCGTCGTCGCCGAGATCCTGGCCGGCTGCGGCTACGACTGGATCATGTTCGACACCGAGCATTCCATCATGGACCCGCCCAAGATCCTGCCGCTACTGCAGGCCGTCGCGCCCTATCCGGTGGCGTCGATGGTGCGCCCCGGCTCGCTCAACGTCGCCGAGATCAAGAAGCTGCTCGATTGCGGCGCGCAGACGCTGCTGATCCCGTTCGTGCAGAACGCCGAGGAGGCGGCGCTCGCGGCCGCCGCGGTCGCCTATCCGCCGGAGGGGATCCGCGGCGTTTCGGGCACCACGCGGGCGAACCGCTTCGGCACGGTCGCCGGCTACGCGCGGCAGGCGCGCGAGGAGATCTGCCTGATCGTGCAGATCGAGACGCGGTCGGCGCTGGACGAGTTGGAGGCGATCTGCGCGGTGCCGGGCATCGACGCGGTGTTCATCGGCCCGGCCGACCTGGCCGCCAGCCTCGGCCACCTCGGCGAGCCCGGCCACCCGGAGGTACAGGCGGCGGTGGTGGACGCCATGAAGCGCATCTGCGCCGCCGGCAAGCCCGCCGGCTTCCTCAGCCCCGACCCGGCCTATGTCGAGGCGGTGCTGGAGGCCGGCTGCACCTTCGTCGCCGTCGACATCGACGCGGTCATCCTGCGCCGCGTCGCCGCCGCCCGCGCCGTGGCGCACCGCGGCTGAGCCGCCTCACGGCAGCGCCGGCACCACCAGATGGTCCGCGATCACCTGGGGTCGCGGGCGCATCTCGATCAGCGCCTTGGCGATGGCGAAATCGTCGCTGTCGTTGATGTCCAGGCCGGTGATCTTGTGCGCCACGATGGGGCGGATCTTCGAGCCCATGTAGGCGCTGCCCAGCCGGGCGAGGTTGGCGTGGCGCAGGATGTCGAGGTTGAAGGGGCTGTAGGCGGCGGGAAACTCCGAGCGCCGCATGACCGAGCGGGCCGGATCCCAGGCCACCAGCGGCTCGAACCAGCCCTGCCCGTTGATGGTCCACAGCCGGCAGTCCTCCGGGCTCACGATGCGCACCGAATCCACCTCCGGCGAGTTCGCCAGCACCGCGATGCCCTCTTTCACGCTCGCCACCGTGCGGAACGGGTTGGTCGGCTTCAGCCGCACCCAAAGGTCCGGCATCTCGATGCCGAAGCGCGGCAAATTCTCCTCCATGTCGGCGAGAATGTCCTCTTCCATCGCCGTGTCGGAGCTCGCCTTGGGGCCGCGCAGATAGGGGCACTCGGCGCCGTAGCGGCGGCCGATCTCGGCGTATTGCTCCGAATCGGTGGACAGGATCACCCGGTCGATGCCGAGCGCCAACCCGAAGGCCACCGCGTAGGACAGCAGCGGATGCCCGTCGATCTCGGCGATATTCTTGTCCGGAAGGCCCTTTGAGCCGGAGCGCGCCGGTACGAACGCATAGACCCGCATCGTATTCCTTCCTCCAGCCTGGCTGGAATTGTGCGCCGAGGGAGCGCGACGGCGCGCGGCGCCCGCCCGCCGATACCCCATAGCGCGCGCAGCCGACAAGGGCGGGGACCAAGGGCCGACAAGGGCCGAGGCCGCCGGCCGACAAGGCGGCGCCCGAATCGCAATCGCGCTTGGCCCCGAGCCCCTGTCTCGGCTATTGAGCGGGCATGACCGCCATGCCCGCTCCCACACAAAGCTTCCTGGATCGCTGCGAAGAGGCCGCCGAGGCGCTGCATTCGCTCATGACGCCCACTCCGCTCATGAAGAACGCGCACCTTTCGGACCGCTACGAGGCCGAGATTTACCTCAAGCGCGAGGATCTGACGCCGGTGCGCTCCTACAAGCTGCGCGGCGCGGCCAACTTCTTCCGCAAGGTGATGGCCAAGGATCCGACGCTGAAGACCTTCGTGTGCGCCTCGGCCGGCAACCACGCCCAGGGCTTCGCCTACGTGGTCAACCATCTCGGCGTGCAGGGCACGGTGTTCATGCCGATCACCACGCCCAAGCAGAAGATCCAGAAGACGCAGACCTTCGGCGGCGACAACATCAAGATCCGCCTCGTCGGCGACACGTTCGACCAGTCCTACGCCGCCTCCAAGAAATTCGCCGCCGAGCAGGGCGCCACCATCGTGCCGCCGTTCGACCACCCCGACATCATCGAGGGCCAGGCGAGCGTCGGGCTCGAGATCCTCGCCGCGATGGCCGAGCCGCCGGACGTGCTCGTCCTGCCGGTGGGCGGCGGCGGGCTGGCGGCCGGCGTGGTGCAGGTGTTCGAGGCGCTGGCGCCGCAGACGGAGATCGTGTTCGTGGAGCCGGCCGGCGCGCCGTCCTTCCAGCGCAGCCTGATCGCGGGGCGCGTCGTCACGCTCGACGCGGTCGACACCTTCGTGGACGGTGCCGCGGTGGGGCAGATGGGCGAGTACACCTTCGCGGCGCTGGCGCACCGGCATCCGGCGCAGGTGGTGCTGGTGCCGGAGGACCGGCTCTGCGAAACCATCCTCGAGATGCTCAACATCGAGGGCATCGTGCTGGAGCCCGCCGGCGCCATGGAGATCGACGCGCTGCGCTCGCTGCCGCCGGAGCGGCTGCGCGGACGGCGCGTCGTGTGCGTCACCTCCGGCGGCAACTTCGATTTCGAGCGGCTGCCCGAGGTGAAGGAGCGCGCGCTGCGTGCGGCCGGGCTGAAGAAGTATTTCATCCTGCGCCTGCCGCAGCGGCCCGGCGCCCTGCGCGAGTTCCTGGAGCTGCTCGGCCCGGACGACGACATCACCCGCTTCGAGTATCTCAAGAAGTCGGCGCGCAATTTCGGCTCGATCCTGCTCGGCGTGGAGACCAGCACGCGCGAGAATTTCGAGGCGCTGACGAGCCGGCTGCACGGCGCCGGCTTCGCCTACCGCGACATCACCGAAGACGAGATCGTCGCCGGCATCCTCATCTAGCGGCAGCCGCGCCGCCGACGGCTCAGCCGTCGAGGCGGCGCACGTCTTCCGGCGGGATCTTCAGCGTGATGATTTCGCCGGCGCGGTGCTCCGCGTCGGAGGAGGCGATTTCCAGGCGCACGCCCTCGACATCGACCACATACGTCGTCGTCATGCCGAGAAAGACCGCGTCCTGCACGGTGCCCTTGAAGACGTTCTCGCCGCTCGTCTCGCCGCCGACGATGCGGATCTTCTCGGGGCGGATCCCCACGACGTCGCCCTGCGCGGCGCCGCCGGCCGAGGCGAGCGTGAGGCCCCCCGGCAGGACCAGGCGGTTGCCGTCGAAGCGCCCCTCCAGGAAGTTCGAGGAGCCGAGGAAATCCATCGCGAAGCGGGTGCGCGGGTTGCTGTAGACGTCGCGCGGATCGCCGGTCTGGATGATCTCGCCCGAGCGCATCAGGCAAATCCGGTCGGCCAGCACCATCGCCTCGCTCTGGTCGTGGGTGACGAAGATGGCGGTGACGCCGATCCGGTTGATCAGCTGGCGCAGCTCGAAGCGCATCTCCTCGCGCAGCTTGAGGTCGAGGTTGGAGAGCGGCTCGTCGAACAGGATGACGTCGGCCTCCACCACGAGGCTGCGGGCGAGCGCCACGCGCTGCTGCTGGCCGCCCGACAGCGTGGACGGAAAGCGGTCGGCATAGCCGGTGAGGCCCACGGTCTCCAGGATGCGGGCGACGCGTTCCTTGGCCGCGGCGCCCTTGATGCGGCGCAGCTTGAGGCCGTAGCCGACATTCTCGGCGACCGTGAGGTGCGGCCACAGCGCATAGGACTGGAACACCAGGCCGATCTTGCGCTTTTCGGGCGGCTCGTTGATCTCCTCGTCCAGCGAGAAGACGGTGCGGCCGTCGATGACGATGCGGCCGCTCGAGGCCGTCTCGAGCCCGGCGATGCAGCGCAGCAGCGTGGTCTTGCCGCAGCCGCTCGGTCCGAGCAGGGCCACGATCTCGCCGTGCTCGATGCCGAGATCGATCCGTTTCAGCGCCTCGAAGCTGCCGAAGGATTTGGTGACGGCTTCGACCGAGACCTGGGCGTTGTCTACCATGACGTCTTTCCTGCCAGGCGATAGGAGATGGCAACGAGCGCTGCCGTGATCAGCCCCTGGATGACGGCCAGCGCGAAGGCCTGCATGGCGCCGTACATGTCGAGCGCATGCCAGGTCACGACCGAGAGCGTCACGGAGCGGGGCGAGTAGAGGAGGATCGTCGCCGTCACCTCGTTGAGGATGAAGATGGCGACGAGCACCGCCGAGGATAGCAGCGCCCGCTTGCTGAGCGGCATCACGATGTCGCGCAGCCGCTCGATCATGTTGGCGCCGAGGACCCGCGCCGCCTCCTCCATCTCGCCGGAGATCTGCAGCAGGCTGGTGTTGGTCGCCCGCACGGCGTGGACGATGAAGCGCGCCAAGTAGGCGATGAGGAGCATCCACAGCGAGCCCCACAGCCCGAACGGCAGCCCCACGTAGGCCCACAGCATGCCGACCGCGAGCACCATGCCCGGCACGGCAATGGGCAGCGCGCTCAGATAGTCGAGCAGGCCGCGGCCGGGCACGCGCGTGCGCTGCACGCAGTAGCTGACGAGGAAGCCCACCGCGGTGACGAGCACGGCGCCGACCGAGGCGAGGAGCAGCGAGTTGAGGATCGCGTCGAGATTGTTGCCGGACAGGGCGGCCTTGTAGTTCTGCAGCGTGAGCAGCTCCGGCTTCAGCCGCCGGCTGAGGAAGGAGAGGAACGAGCCGCCGACCAGCGCCATCATCGGCAGCACGATGGTGATGGCGACGTAGAGATAGAGCCCGGCCATCACCAGGGGCCGCCAGCGGCCGAGCGGAATGCGCGCGGCGGGCTTGGGCTTGCCCGTCACCGTGACGAAGCGGGCCGAGATCGCCGTCATCCGGCGGTAGATGAAGATGCCCGTCATGGTGAGGAGGAGCAGCATGGTGCCGGCCGCCGCGGCGAGGTTGGGATCGGCCGGCGCATAGGCGAGCCAGTAATAGATCTCGCCGGGGATCGTCTTGATCTTGTCGGCGCGGCCCAGCAGCGTCGGCACCGCGAAGTTTTCCGCCGCGAGCGTGCCGATGATCAGCGCGACGGAGAAGATCGCCGGCTTCAGCATCGGGATGGTGATGCGGCGGGCGATCTCCCAGCGCGAAGAACCGAGCACCTGCGCGGCCTCCTCCAGCTCGGCGCTGATCGCGCGCATCGGCGCGGCGAGCACCAGGAAGGCGTAGGGCACGTAGTGGACGGCGAGCACGAAGATGACGCCGACGAAGCCCTCCACGTCGACCAGCACCCCCTTCGGCACCAGGTACTGGAAGAAGATGTTGAGGAAGCCCGTGCGCGGCGCGGCGAGCGCCATGAAGGCGAGCGTCAGCATCAGCGGCGACAGGTAGAGCGGCAGGATTAAGAGCTTTTCCCACATGCCGGGGCGGCGGATGTCGGTGCGGATCACCACCCAGGTCAGGATCAGGCCGACGGTGGCACCGACGATGCCGGTCGCGATGCCGATCGCGAGCGTCGTGAGGAGCGGCTCCACGAAGCGGCCCGAGCCGTAGATCGTGAGGAGGTTGGCGAGCGTGAAGGCCGCTTCCGAGCGCGGCGGGCCGCTGCGGATCGCGCCGTACACGAGGTAGCCGATCGGCAGCACCACGAGCACGACCATCAGGACGATCATCACGCTCGTCAGGATGAGCGGGCCGCGCTCGTGCCGCGGGCGAAGCCGGCGGCGCGAGGCGGTGGTCGACGAGGGGGAGGGGGCGAGACTCATCGGCCGGCGGTACTCCGTGGCGCGTTGCCCGAGGGGTGTGCCGCGTCCCGCGGGGTGGAGGGACCGCGGGCGCGGCCCCTGGGCCGTCCGGATGGATCAGTTGCCGAACGTCTGGGCGAACTGTTCGACGAGGGCGGGCAGCTCCGCCTCGATCTTGTCCCAATCGGCGGGATAGACCGTCTCGGGCAAGGCGTACCAGTCTTGCTGGGCCACGTCGCGCTGGTCGTCGATGCCGGGCATCGCCGGGGCGAGGCCGGTGCGGGCGACCCAGGTGGCCTGCCCCTCGGGCGACAGCGACCAGCTCATCAGCAGCTTGGCCGCGTTGGGGTGCGGTGCGTTGGACGCGATGCCCATGAAGTAGGGGATGCCGAGGCCCGGCTCGGGGAACTTCCAGGCAATCGGCGCGCCGCGCTCGCGCCGCTTGTTGACGGCCGTGTCGAGCGTCGCGTGCGGCACGAAGGCGAAGGCGCCGGCCGCGAGCTGGTCGGCCAGCGGGTTGATGCCGTTGAAGATGATCGGGTTCTCGTCGGCGAGCGCCTGCCAGGACTGATCGCCCAGCTCCGTCTTGAGATAGTAGTACGGCAGGTGCGTCGAGCCGCCGGCGCGGATGTCGACCATGGCGAGGCGGTCGGCGAACGGATTTTCCAGCACGTCCTGCCAGGTCTTCACGCCGTCGATCCAGGCCTGGTCTTCCGCGGTGATCTCGTCGGTGTTGTAGCCGATGCCGATATAGGTAAGGCCCATGGCGTACCAGTGGCCCTCATCCTTCCACTGGGCGTCCATGTTCTCGGCGCCCTGCGGGACATACTCCATCAGCATGTCGCCCTCGACCATGCGTTTGCCGAAGGCGGGGCTCGAATTCATGATGACGTCGGCCGCCGCGGTGCCGGCCTGGAACTCGCTCATGAAGCGCTGGCCGATCGCACCGCCCGAGGCCGCGTAGATCGAGACGTCGAGGCAGGGAAACATCTGCGCGAAAACGGTCGCCGGGTGTTTCGCCTCGTCGGCCAGGATCAGGCTGTAGACATCGAGCTTGCCTTCCTGGCAGGCGGCTTCGACAACCTCCTGCGGCACCCCGAGCGCCTTGCCCGCGGCAATCTCGGCGTCCTGCGCGCTCGCCATGCCGGCGCTCGCAAACAGGATCAGCCCGGCGGCGGTGGTCGCCATGAAACTCGGCTTCATCGCTTCTCTCCCTTTCGTTGATCTTCTTGCGGCGTCGTCGCGTGCGCCGCATTTGCGTGATCGACCTTGGTGGCCAATTCGACCAGACAACAGCATAGAGCCTAATTGTGGAACGCGTTCTGTCAACCAGAAACGTGGAACGTGTTCCATGTTTTTGGTTTCAGCTCGCCGGCGCCGTCACGACGCGCACCGGGCGGCCATCGAAATAGGCGGCGATGGCCTCCACCGTGTCCTCGTAGAAGGGGGCCATCCGCTCGCGCACGGTGTAGCCGAGGTGCGGCGTGAGAAGCGTTCGGGGCAGCGTGCGCAGCGGGTCGTCGGGCGGCAGCGGCTCGGTGTCGTAGACGTCGAACGCCGCGCCGCCGATCCGCTCCTCGCGCAGCGCCGCGAACAGCGCATCCCGGTCGACGAGCGGCCCCCGCGCGGTGTTCACCAGGAACGCGTGCGGCTGCATCAGCGCGAATTCCCGCGCCCCGACGATGCCGCGGCTCTCCGGCCCGAGCACGAGGTGGAGACTCACCACGTCGGCGCGGCGGAAGAGCTCGTCCTTGTCGACCCGCTCGGCGCCCTTCTCGCGCGCCGCCTCGGCGGTGAGATTGCGGCTCCAGGCGATGACCTTCATGCCGAAGGCGAGAGCCGGCGGCACCATCGCGCCGCCGAGGCGCCCGAGCCCCAAGAGCCCCAGCGTCTTGCCGCCGAGCGCGGTGCCGAGCGTCGTCTGCCAGGCGCCGGTGCGCATCGCCGCCGTCTCGTGCGGAATGTTGCGGGCCAGCGACAGGATCAGGCCCCAGGCGAGTTCCGCCGTCGCGTTCCCGGCCTCGCCGCGCCGCGTGGTGTTGGACACGGTGATGCCGAGCTCCCGCGCGGCCGCGAGGTCGAGGGTGCGGTTCTTGACGCCCGTCGAGGCGATGAACTTGAGGTTCGGCAAGCGCCGCAGGAGGCTCCCCGGTATCGCCATCCGCTCGCGCAACAGGCAGATGACGTCGAACTCTTTCAGCGCCTCCGCCGCCTCGTCCTCATCCAGGTGGCGGTCGAACACCACCACCTCGGCGCGGCCCGTGACCGGCGACCAGTCGGCCAGCGACAGCGCGAGGCGCTGGTAGTCGTCGAGGATCGCGACGCGGTGCGTCATGCCGGCACCCGCTCCGGCCAGACAGGCTCGTGCGTGCCCAGCGCGACGGCGGGCCGTTCCCAGCGCCCCGGCGTCGCCGACATCCGCGCCGTCGGCGCGAGGTGGGTGAGCCGCCCCGCCGGCGAGGGGCTGTCCATCAGCAGCGCGGGCAGCGCTTCCGCCGGAATGTCCCGTCCGCAGCGGGCGTACGCCTCCTGCGGCACCAGGCCGAAATCACGCGTGAAGTGGCCGGCGCCGGCGAGCGAGGTGCGCACCAGCCAGCTGCCGCCCTCGGTGTCACGCCGCTTCAGCGCCGCCATCGCGCCCATCGCCATGAGGTAGCCCGCAACGTAGTCCTGCACCGAGACCGGCAGGAATTGCGGCTTCTGCCCCTCGCCGGTGAAGGCCATCCCGTTCGGGCCCTGCACCACCGTGTCGTAGCCGCGCCGGTCGCGCCAGGGGCCGGAGAAGCCCCAGGCATCGAGCGTGACGTAGATGATCCCCGGCCGGATTGCCGCGAGCGCCTCCGGGCCGAAGCCGCGCGCCTCGAGCGCCCCCGGCCGATAGGACTGGGAGAAGATGTCGGCGCCGCGCACCAGGTCGCGCAGCGTCTTGGTGCCGGCCGCGGTGCGGAAGTCGAGGAAGGCGGAGAGCTTGCCGATCCCGGTGTCGAGGTCGAACATGCCGCTGTCGGGGAGGTCCTCGCGGGCGATCTTCAGCACGTCCGCGCCATGCTCGGCGAGGGTGCGCCCGCAGGTCGGCCCCGCGAGGACGCGGGTGAGGTCGAGCGCGCGCACGCCGGAAAGCGGCCTGTCGCCCCCCGGCAGCGGCTCGGGCGGCGCGTCGCCGATGCGGATCAGCTCGATCAGCGGCTCGGCCGCGACGGCCTGGGCCTGCGGCAGCGCACGCCACTCCGCCTCGCTGCGCACCAGCGCGCCGCAGCCGCCGGCCGCGAACAGCGCGTCCTCCAGCGCGGCGCCGTCCCAGCCGCGCGCCGCCTCGGCGATCTTTTCCGGGTCGGGCGCAACGCCGAGGGCGGACAGGTTGGCGTCGCGCAGGTTGGGAAAGTTGCAGTGGAGGTAGACCCAGCGGCCGTCCTTCACCTCGTAGAAGCCGGTCACCGGATCGCGCGGGCGCGGCGGCGCGGCGCCGTCGATCTTGAGGTAATGGTTGCTGCGCATCGCCGCCGTCGCCGCGAGGACGGGCACTTCGATCCGCTGCGGCGCACCGCCGCGCAACCGCCACAGGTCGGCCGCCGCCACCGCGCTCGCCGCGATCGCCACCGCCCCCGCCTCGCCGACACGGTAGCGCGTGGCCAGCACCGGATCGGCGCCCGCGATCTCGACCGCCGCGGCGGCGGGGTCGATGCCCACCAGGGCAAGGACCGCCTCGAGGCGCGTTGCCAGATCCGTCATCGCGTCACCTCCAAGGCCCGCTCGGCGGGCGCCGTACACATCGCAAGGAGGGTGTCGAGCCCCTCCAACGTCTCGAGCCGGGCCACCATCGCCTCGACCTCGCCGGCCCGCTCCGCGCCGAGCACCGGCACCGCGAGCGCGGCAAACTTCGCCGCGACGGCCGCGTCGTCCATCGGCCGCGTGCGGTCGCCCGTCGGCACCTCCTCCACGGCGCGGTGGCGGGTGCCGTCCTGCATCTCGATCTCCACCGAGCCGGGCCGGCCACCCACGAGCCGCGCCTCGAAATCGGCATCGGCGAAGGGCTCCACCTTCAGCGTCAGCGCCGCGACGTCGGGGTCGGCGAAGCGCCCGGCCTCGAACTGGGCCTCACCGAGCACCCCGTCCGCGAGCGCCATCGCCACGCACGAGGGCAGGCTGTGGTCGGCCGTCTCGCGGTTTTTCGGCGCGAACTTCTTCGGGTCGGCGGCGCGGGCCAGCGTCTCCTGCCGCACGCCGACGCGGATCGCCGCGATCTCCCCGAGCCGCCCCGCGACGGTGGGCGCGAGCCGCTCCGCCGCCTCTACCGGCGCCTGCAGCGCGTATTGCACCGGATAGCGCTTGAGGCTCACGTCCGGCAGGCGGCTGCGCCCGTCGAACGCGAACGCGTCGAGGTCCTCCTTGGCGCCGGCCGTCTTGCCGAACAGCCACTCGAAGACTTCTTCGGGGCCGGTGAAGCCCTCGCGGGCCATCCGGCAGGCGGTCACGCTTTCGGCCGCCGTGAGCGCGAACCCGACGGCCTTCGCCATCGACAGCGCGCCCTTGGACAGGACGCCGAGGGTGAGGTGCCGGCCGCCGGAGACAGCAGCAGCGTGGGCCATCGTTTCGGCGTCCATCCCCCACGCCTTGCCGACCGCGAAGGCGGCCGAGAAGCCGGCCGCGCTCACGTGGTGGAACCCGCGGTCCTGGAAGGAGAAGGCGTCGCACAGGCGGATCTGCACTTCGTAGCCGGCGGCGATCGCCTCGATCAGGCGCCGCCCGTCGCCGCCCGCCGCATGGGTCGCGGCAAGCGCCGGCACGATATTTTCCGACGGGTGGCAGACATCGCGCGACCAGTAGACGTCCATGAAGTCGAGATAGCGCAGCATGGCGCCGTTGATCGCGGTCGCCGCCTCGACGGTGGCGCGCCGGCCCGAGCCGAGGCAGACCGTGGTGCCCGGCCCGGTCGCATCGAGCCCGGGGAGGCTGCGGTAGAGCTGGCGCACCGGCTGTGCCTGCGCCGCGCCGAGCGCGCAGCCGAGCGAATCGAGCACGAGGCGCCGGGCGGCGACCACCGCCTCCGGCGCGAGCGCCTCGAACGAGAGCGCGTCGACGAATTCGGCGACGCGGCGGATGAGGGGGACGCTCGCCATCAGCCGGCCAGCGCCGCGGCGCGGATATAGGTGGTGCCCTCGAACAGCCGCCGCGCGGTGCGCGAATAGGAGGCCTCCACCAGGCTGCCGTCCGGCCCGAGGCGCAGCGTGATCGGGAAGACGCCCGACGGGTGGCCGATCCGCACCGTGTCGTCCCGGATCGGCGCCGAGACGGCGTTGACCACCGTCCCCGGCATCGAGGCCGCCGCCGCGGTACACACGGCGCCGGTGGAGGCAAACGCCTTGTGCAGCCGCGGCGGCGGTCCGATCACGCGCCGTGCGACGAAGCTCACGTCCTCGGCGCGGATCGTGTTGCCGATCATGTCCTGGTAGTCCGTCGGCTCCGTTACGGCGACGGGCGCGGGCTGGCGCGAATCCGGCCCGAGCCCGGAGGCGATGGCAGCGGCCTTGCGCACGGCCCAGAAGCGCTGGAGGATCGCCTCGTCGAACTCGTCCGGCCGCTCGGTGCCGCGGATGCCCACCTCCTCGGCGCGGAAGAAGCAGGTCGCCTTGGCGACGTCGACCACCGACACCGTGACGTCTTGGCCGAGCTCGGGCACGTACAGCTTGTCGGACAGGTTGCCGGTGGGCAGGAGCCGCCCCGTCGTCGCGCCCGCGGTGCGCGAATAGTCCATGCGGATCTCGGCGCCCGTGCCGGGAACGCCGGCGATGGCGTAGTCGCCGGCGACGGCCGGGCGCCCGTTCTTCACCGGCACGATGGCGATCAGGATCTGCCGCACGTTGGTGTTGAAGATGGTCACCACCGTCTCGGGCTCGACCGGCAGCACGTAGCCCGCCTCGATGGCGTAGACGCCGACGGCGGCGGACAGGTTGCCGCAATTGTCCTTATCCGACACGTAGGCCTGATCGATGCCGACCTGGCCGAAAGTGTAGGTGACGTCGGCGTCGTGGGCGCGGCCGGGGCCGATCACGCACACCTTGGAGGTGAGCGGGTCGGCGCCGCCGAGGCCGTCGATCTGGCGCGGGTCGGGGCTGCCCATGGCGGCGAGGATCACCCGGTCGCGCGCGGCCTTGTCGGCCGGCAGGTCGCTCTCGTTGAAGAAGACGCCCTTGCTGGTGCCGCCGCGCATGATGACGGCCTTGAGCGGCAGCACGTCCGCCGTTGCCTCGGCGAGCGCCGCCGGCTTCGTCGCGATCTGGTCCATCACGCGCCCTTCCACTCCGGCGGCCGCTTCTCCTGGAAGGCGCGGCGCCCCTCGATCCGGTCTTCGGTGTTGCGCAGGATGCCCCACAACAGGCGCTCCACCTCGAGCGCCTGGTCGGGGGCCATCGCCTGGCCGAGCTTGGCCGACATCTTCGTCGCGCGCACGGCGAGCGGCGCGTTGCGGCAGATGGCGCCGGCCAGCTCCTTCGCCCGCGCCATCAGCGCCTCGGGCTCCACCAGGTCGCTGACGAGGCCGACGCGGTGCGCCTCCGCGGCGTCGACCCGCTCGGCGGTGAGCAGCATCTTCATCGCCACCGCCTGGGGCACCGCGCGCAGAAGGTTCACCGAGCCGCCCGCTCCCACCATCGAGCCGACGCGCACCTCGCTCTGGGCGAAGACGGCGTTGGTGGAGGCGATGCGCAGGTCCGAGGCGAGCGCGAGTTCCAGCCCGCCGCCGAAGCAGTAGCCGTTGATCGCCGCGATGATCGGCTTGGAGATGCCGCGCATCGGCTGCCACAGCTCGTCGCGACCGCCGGCGGAAAAATGCGTTTTGGCGAACGCCTCGTCGGGCGGGTTGGTGGCGCCGAGGTCGGCGCCGGCGCAAAACGCCTTGTCGCCCGTCCCGGTGAGGATGGCGACCCAGGCGTCGTCGTTGTCGCGGAACTCGGTCCAGGCCTCCTTGAGGGCGGCCCGTGTCGCCGGATCGATGGCGTTGCGCTTCTCCGGCCGGTCGATCCGGATCGTGAGGACGCGCTCCTCGAGTGTGACGACGAGGCTCATCGCGGTTCCTTCGCTAGCATTTCGATGAGGGGCGGCACCGACGGCGCGGCCGAAAGCGCGCGCCAGGCGGCGAAGAGACCGTCGGCCTGCGGCACCGATAACCCGGCGAACGTCGCGCAGCCCCTGAATTTGTCGGCGATGTCGCCCATGCCGAGCGGCTTCTCGGGCGAGCCGGTCGGCTTGTCGACGCGCACCGTCTCGCCGGCGCCGTCGGTGCGCCGCACGGTCACCTCGACGAAGCCGAGCGTGCCGGCGCTCTTCGCCTTGGGGTCGGCCTCCTCGGCGATGCAGCGCTCGTCCTCCAGGCCCCGCACCTTGGGCAGCACGGCCGCGATTTCGGGCCGCGCCACATTCGCGTCGGTGAAGGTGTTGAGGTCGTAGACGCCGTCGACCGCCGCGACCGCGAGCACGTACTCCATCGAGAACTTGCCCTCCAGCCCGGTGCGCGCCGGATGCTTGAGGAGCGGGCGGAACACTCCCGGCGCCACGCGGCACTCGATCAGCGCCGTGTTTTCCGGCGTCAGCGCGTATTTCGCCCGCAGCGCGATCAGGGCGTCGATCGGCCGGTGCAGCGCATAGATGCAGGGGTATTTCTTGAGCGCGATGCCCGGCCGCTCGAACACCCACGGGTTGGCGAGCCCCTCGACCGTGCGGCGCATGTCCGCCTGCTCGGTGCCGTAGGCGGCGACGAAGCCCGCCTCCGCCTCCAGCGCAGCGGTGTGCGCGCTCATCCCGCAGCGGGCGAGGCGCACGGCCATCACCGCGTTGTGCGCCGCCCAGCCGGCGTGGAAGGGCTTCGTCATCGTGCCGAAATTGCAGCGGACGCCGCTCGCCATCGAGGCGGCGATGCCGAGGGCGTGCGCGGCCACCGCCTCGTCGAGCCGCAGGAGCCGGGCGAGCGCCGCCACGGCCGAGAAGATCGCCAGCGTCCCCGTCGCGTGGAAGCCGCGCCGGTAGTGCGAGTTGGAGATGCCGAGGCCGATCTTGGCGCCCACCTCGATGCCGACGATGTAGGCGTCGAGCAGCGCGGCGCCGCTCGTGGCGTCGTCCGAGGCGGCGAAGAGCGCCGGCAGCACCACCGTCGACGGGTGCGCGGGCATCATGGAGAGCGTGTCGTCGTAGTCGAGCGCGTGGCCGAAGCTGCCGTTCACCATCGCGGCGAGCTCGGGCGCGAGGCGGGCCGCCGTGCCGGCCACCACGTGGCGGCCGCGCGCCGTCTCCTCCGAGGCGAGGAACGCGCCGAGCGGCTCCTCCAGCTCGCTCGCGCTGCCGGCGAGGATGCAGCCCACCGTATCGAGCACGCAAAGGAGCGCGCGTTCGGCGACCACGGGTCCCGCGGCACCCGTGTCGGCCTCGCGAACGAAGCGCAGGATCGCCGCTGTCAGCCCAGTCTCGCTCATTACGCTTCCTCGTCGCGACCCTCTTGCGCAGTTGACGGCATTCGCAACCACTTGTGGGGTTCACATGAGCGTGCGATCCCGGTACTCATTCTGTCAAGCGGATTTTTGGAACAGGTTTCACTTGGCGGAACACGGTGATCGTTGTATCGATGGTTGAGAGGAAACGCCTGCCATGAGCGACATCAGTCAGACGTCCGTCCGCGTCCTGCGGCGCGCCTTCGATATTCTGGAGGCGTTCGACGAGCGCACGCCCGTCATCACGCTGCAGAAGATCTCCGAGCGGATCGGACTGCCCAAGACGACCACGTTCCGCCTGCTGGCGACGCTGGTGGAGACCGGCTACGTCCTGCAGACGGGCAACCAGGAATATTGCCTGTCGCACAAGTTCATGGGCCTCGCGGCGGTGGCACAGGCGACCTTCGACATCCACGATCTCGTGCGCCCCACCATGGAGCGCATCCGCGAGGCGACGCAGGAAACGGTGGACCTGTCGGTCCGTGACGGCATCAGCCGCATCGCGATCCATGTCCTGGAAAGCCCGCTGCGGATCAAGAACATCATCCACCCGGGCGAGATCGTCTCCCTCCACCTCGGCGCGGTCGGCAAGGTTCTCCTCGCCTTCGCCGACGAGGACCTGACCGAGCGGCTGCTGCTGTCGGCCGAGGCGGAGGGGATCGACCCCGACAAGCTGCGCGAGCAGGTGCGCGAGGCACGCCGCAGCGGCTACGCCTACACGAGCAGCGAGCGCGTCCAGGGCGCGAGCGCGATCGCGGCGCCGGTGCGCGACCACACCGGCTATGCCCGCTATGCGCTCGCCGTCACCGGCCCGTCCTATCGCTTCGACGAGCACGCCGACGCGCACCGCAAGGTGCTGCTGGAAGGCGCGCAGCACATCTCCTCGCTGCTCGGCTGGACGGGCCATCGCCAGAGCAGCGAGGCCTCCCCGCCGGAACTATCAGGAGTCTGACTGTTGGCATTTCTGACCGACCGCATCGCCATCGTCGGCGTCGGCGCCTCCGAGCAGGGCCGTCTGCCCGGCTCCACGAGCCTCACGCTGGCCACCACCGCCTTCAAGCGCGCGCTGGATGATTGCGGCCTCGACAAGAGCGAGATCGACGGCCTTTTGACGATGCCGGGCAGCGCTTCGCCCGAAGGCTCGCTCAACTATCTGCGCATGGGCGAGACGCTGGGCATCGACCCCGCCTACACCGGCTCCATGACCATGGGGGGCGGGACCGCGGGCGCCCTCATCCAGATGGGCGCGATGGCCATCGCCTGCGGCCTCGCCACCAACGTCGCCTGCGTCTTCGGCGATGCGGCGAAGACCGGCGGCTCGCGCTTCTCGCGCGCCTCGGGCGGCACCGATTCGTGGGGCATCTGGGGCATGTTCGCCGCCGCCGCCAACTCGGCCGTCGCCGCCAGCCGCCACATGGCGCTCTACGGCACCACGAGCCGGCAGCTCGGCGAGGTCGCCGTCGCCTGCCGCCGCCACGCCTCCATGAACCCCTCCGCGGTGATGCGCGAGCCGATCACCATCGAGGACCACCAGGCCTCGCGGATGATCGTGGAGCCGTTCCACCTCCTCGATTGCTGCCTGATCTCCGACGGCGGCGTCTGCGTCATCCTCACCGCCGCCGAGCGCGCCAAGGATCTCAAGCAGCGCCCCGTGCTGATCGCCGGCATGGGCCAGGGCTACACCACCCAGAACCTCGGCCGCGAGGACTGGTGGTACGTGCCGCACCAGAAGGACGCGCTCGACCGCGCCTTCGCCATGGCCGGCCTCGGCCCCAAGGACGTCGACGTCGCCCAGCTCTACGACAACTTCACCATGAGCGTCCTCCTGTGGCTCGAGCACGCGGGCTTCTGCGGCCTCGGCGAGGCGGGGCCGTTCGTGGAAGGCGGGCGTATCCAGCTCGGCGGCGAATTGCCGGTCAACACGGCCGGCGGCAACCTGTCCGAATCCTACATGGAGGGCTGGCTCCACGTGGTGGAGGGCGTGCGCCAGATGCGCGGCGCCTGCGGCGAACGCCAGGTCGAGGGGGCCGAGGTCTGCCTCGTCACCGGCCGCGGCATGACGCTCAACTGCGCCAACGCCATGCTCCTCCACCCCGCCTGACAGAAAAGAAAGAGCGTCCCCATGGCCTCCGAGAAGCCGCTTCCCGAGCTCGGCGAGCTCAACACGCCCTTCTGGCACGCGGCCCGCGCCGGCACCCTCGCCATGCAGGAGTGCGGCGACTGCCACCACATCCGCTACCCGATCAGCCATGTCTGCCCGAAGTGCCTGTCGGAGACCTACGGCTGGACCGCGCTGTCGGGCCGCGGGACGGTGTTCTCCAGCATCGTCTTCCACCAGGTCTACCACCCCGCCTACAAGGGCGAGGTCCCCTACAACGTCTCCATCGTCCAGCTCGACGAGGGGCCGCGCATGGTCTCCAACGTCGTCGGCGTGCCGCCCTCCGAGGTCGCCGTCGGCCAGCGCGTCGCGGTGGTTTTCGACCCGGTGAACGACGAGATCGCGATCCCCCGCTTTCGGCCGGCCGATGACTGAGCCGGTTGCGCCGGGCGCCCTCGCCGGCCTCAAGGTGCTCGACCTCACCGGCGAGCTCGGCAACTATTGCGGCAAGCTGTTCGCCGACCTCGGCGCCGACGTGGTTCTGGTCGAGCCGCCCGAAGGCATCGCGAGCCGCCGCCGCGGCCCGTTCCTGGGCGAGACCGCCGGCCCCGACCGCGGCTTCGCCTTCGCCTACATGAACGCGGGCAAGCGCGGGATCGTCCTCGACCTCGGCGAGGCGGAGGGCCGCGCCGCCCTCGCCCGCCTCGCCGCCCGCGCCGACCTTCTGGTGGAAAGCTTCGCGCCCGGCACGCTGGAGCGCCTCGGCTTCGACGACGCGGCGCTGTGGGCCGCCAACCCGGCGCTGGTGCGCACCTCGATCACGCCGTTCGGGCAGACCGGGCCGTTCGCGCACTATGCGGCCGACGACCTGACCCTCCTCGCCCTCGGCGGCCTCCTCTATCTCGGCGGCTACAAGGACGACCTGCCCGTCGCCGCATACGGCGAGCAGGCCTACCAGGCGGCGAGCCTCTTCGCTGCCGTCGCCTCGATGGCCGCGATCCACGTCGCCGAGACAAAAGGCCAGGGCGACCGCATCGACGTCTCCGCGCAGGAGGCCGTGGTGATGGCGCTCGAAAACGCGGTCCAGTTCGCCGAGCTCGAAGGCACCGTGCGCACCCGCTACGGCGGCGACCAGCGCCAGGCCGGCGCCGGCGTCTTCGCCTGCCGCGACGGCCACATCGTGCTCCTGGCCGGCGGCATCGGCGCCAACCGCTTCTGGCTCCGCTTCGTGGAGTGGATGGCCGACGAGGCCGTGCCCGGTAGCGCCACCTTCGCCGCGCCCGAATGGCTCGACGCCGCGTTCCTCAAGACCCCCGCCGCCAAGGCGACATTCCTCGACATCTTCGGCCGCTACGCCATGGCGCGCACCAAGGCCGAGCTCTACGCCGCCGGCCGCGTGCGCAAGATCCCGCTCGCCCCCGTCGCGACGCCGGCGGAAATCCTCGACTCGCCGCAGCTCGCCTATCGCGGCTTCTTCGTCCCCGGCAGCGTCGACGGCCGCACGGTCGCCATGCCCGGCGCGCCCTACATGCTGTCCGAGACGCCCTGGCGCATGGCGCGCCCCGCCCCGCGCCTCGGCGAGCACACCGCCGCAATCCTCGCCGATCCCGCATGGGGCGCCGACGAACCGCGCGCCGCACGGAGCGCAGCACGATGAGCGGCCCCCTCGACGGCATCCGCATCGCCGACTTCACCTGGATCGGCGCCGGCTCCTATACGACCAAGATGCTCGCCGACCTCGGCGCCGACGTCATCAAGATCGAGAGCTCGATCCACCCCGACAGCCTTCGCCTCAGCGCCCCCTTCAAGGACGGCAAGCGCGGCATCGACAACTCCGGCTACTTCGCCGACCGCAACTCCTCCAAACGCAGCATCACGCTGAACCTCAAGACGGCCGATGGCGTCGCCCTCGCCCGCAAGCTGATCGCCTGCTGCGACATCGTCGCCAACAACTTCACCCCCGGCACGATGGAAAAGCTCGGCCTCGGCTACGACACGCTGCGGCAGGGGCGCGAGGATCTCATCTTCATCGCGATGTCGACCCACGGCAGCGAGGGGCCGGAGGCGAAGACGGTCGGCTACGGCCTCACCATCGGCGCGCTGACGGGCCTGCACGCGTTGAGCGGCCTGCCCGGCCGCGAGCCCGCCGGCACCGGCACCAACTATCCCGACCACATCCCCAACCCGGGCCACGCGGCGTTCGCCCTGCTCGCGGCACTGCGCCACCGCCGCCGCACCGGCCGCGGCCAGCGCATCGACATGGCGCAGACCGAGCCGATGATCGCGATGCTCGCCCCCGCCATCATGCGGCAGGCCGCGAACGGCATCGCGACCGAGCCCGCCGGCAACCGCGACCCCGCCGCCGCCCCGCACAACGTCTATCGCTGCCGCGGCCACGACCGGTGGATCGCCATCTCGGTCCCCGGCGATGCCGAATGGGCTGCCCTCGCCGGCGTCCTCGGCCTCGCCCGCCCCGAATGGGCGACGTTCGCCGGCCGCAAGTCGGACGAGGACGCGCTCGACGACGCCATCGCCGCGGCCGTGGCCGAGCGCGACGCCGGCGCGTTGATGGCCGAGCTCCAGGCCCTCGGCGTCGCGGCCGGCGTGGTGCAGACGGCCAAGGACGTGCTGCTGGACGACCCGCAGCTCGCCCATCTCGGCCACTGGCGCCGCCTGCCGCACAAGGTCATGGGCGAGGTGACGTTCAATGCCCTGCCCTTCCGTTTCACCCGCGCCAGCATCGGACCGCACGCCGCCTCGCCCCTCATCGGCGAGCACACGGCCGAGATCTGCCGCGACGTCCTCGGGCTCGACGACACGCGCATCGAAGCGCTCGCCGCCGCCGACGTTTTGAAGTAGGCCGCCGATGGTTCTCCACCTCACCGAAGCCGATGTCGCCCGCCTGCTGCCGCTGGAGGCGGCCATCGCGGCCGTCGACGAGGCGTTCCGCGACCATGCCGACGGGATCGCCCGCGACACGGCCCGTCAGCGCACCCAGATGCCGGACGGGACGCTCCACGTCCTGCAGGCGGCGTCGGAGCGGCTCGATCTCATCGGCTTCAAGATGTACTTCCCCGGCAAGAGCGCGCGGACGTTCCTGGTCCATCTCATCGAGCTGTCCACCGGCCGCCTCCTGGCGCTGATCGAGGCGGACGAGCTCGGCATCCGCCGCACGGGCGCCGCGACCGCCGTCGCCACGCGCGCCCTGTCGCGGCCCGACGCGGCCGTCCTCGCCTGCTTCGGCTCCGGCCGCCACGCCGTGACGCAGCTGCGCAACGTCGCCGCCGTGCGCGACATCGCGCAGGTGCGCGTCGTCGGCCGCTCGCCCGAACGCCTCGCCCAGTTCCAGGCGGCGGTGCGCGAGGCCACCGGCCTGGAGGCGACCATCGCCGACAGCCCGCAGGCCGCGCTCGCCGGCGCCGACATCGTCAACATCGTCACCCGCTCGCCGACGCCGCTGTTCGACGGCGCGCTGCTGGAGCCCGGCCAGCACGTCAACGCCGTCGGCTCCAACGCGCTCAGCCGGCGCGAGATCGACATGACGGCGATCCGCCGTGCCGCGCTGATCGTGGTCGATTCCATCCCCGTGGCGCAGCGCGAGTGCGGCGATCTCCTGCCCGCCGCCGATGCCGGCCTGATCGACTGGCACACGCTGCCCGAGCTCGGCCACGTCCTCACCGGCCGCCACCCCGGCCGCGCGACCCGCGAAGACATCACGATCTTCGAATCCCAGGGGATGGGGCTGCTCGACCTCTACGCGGCCAACGCCGTCCGCCACGAAGCGGCTCGGCTCGGGACCGGCCGCGAGCTGGATATCTGAAAAAAACTGGCGGGCAGCCGGGCGCGCCGGCTGCCCCGCCGCCTATTTGGCCATGCCGGCCTTGATCGCGGCGACGTCCTCGGCGCTCATCTGGCCCACCGTGGTCACCTCGCCCCCGGCGATCTTCCACAGCCGGAACGGGCCGGAAATATCGCCGTACTGGTCGAACTCGACCGGGCCGATCACGCCCTCGTACTTGATCGGCTTGCCCTCGGCGATCAGGCCGAGCGCCTTCTTGAACTCCTCCGGGCCGGCGTAGATCGGCTCGCCCGCGGGGTCGACGACGGCCGGGATCGCGTCGCGGATCGCCGCCGAATCGACCTCGCCCGCCTTGGCGATGGCGAGGCCGACGATGGCGCCCGCATCGTACGAGCGGTCGGCCGCCGGCGCGGACGGGTCGATGCCGCCCGACATGGCCCCGTAGTTCTCGTAGAAATACTTGGTCGACGCCGTCTCGGTGGTGCCGGACGAGGTGCCGTACGCCTCCTCCAGATATTTCGCGCCCACGGCCTCGATGAAGTCGGTCGAGTTCATGCCGTCGTTGAGCAGGAATTTCTGCGGGCCGCCCTGGCTGATCCAGGCACGCGCGATAGTGGCGCCGTCGACGGGGTAGGACATGAGGTAGAGCGCCTCGGGGTCGCCCTCCAGCGCCGCCGTCACCTCGGACTGGTAGCTCGCCTGGCGCTCGTTGTAGGGCGTCACCGAGGTGATTTCGCCGCCCAGCGCCTCGTACGCGCTGGAGAACTCCTTCACCATGTTCACGCCGAAATCGTTGTTGACGTTGATGATGGCGAGCTTGGTCAGCCCCTGGTCCATCGCGTACTTGGCGGCCGCCGTGCCCTGGAGCGCGTCGGAGGTGATGGTGCGGAAGAAGTAGCCGCCGGTCTTGCCCTCGCGGCCCATCGCCGTCAGCGAGGGCGAGGAGGAGGCGGGCGAGACCTGCACCACGCCCGCCGGCGCCGTCACCGAGGTGAGGATCGGCAGCGAGACCGAGGAGATGATGCCGCCGATCACCACCGGCACCTTCTTCACGTTGACGAGCTGGTTGGCCTGGTCCACCGCCACGGTGCCCTGGCTCTGGCTGTCGCGCGTGTCGGCGACGAGGTCGCAGCCCAGCACGCCGCCGGCCTCGTTGAGGTCGCGAAACGCCATCTCGACCGACTTGGCGCCGGCCTGGCCGTATTGGCCGGCCGGGCCGGTCAGCTCCATCACCATGCCGATCTCGATGGGGCAGTCGGCGGCGGAGGCCCCGGCGATGGTGCCGAGGGCGATCAGTGTGGTTGCAGCCGTGCGTGCGGCGAGCGCACGGGCGGTTCTGATGGCAGTCATGTGTCAGCCTCTCCTCTCGTTGTCGCGCCACGGTCGGCCGCGCCGATCCAGGTTTCGTGCAGGGCGCTCCAGCGCAGCCCCGCGTCGGTGTCGACGAAGACGGCCGTCGAGCGGCGCGAGGTGGAAGCCCCGCCCCGGCCCGTCTGGTCTTCGCGATAGCGCACCATCGCGGCGCCCGGCGTCAGCGCCCGCGCCTCCTCGATGGTGATGCGAATGGCAAATTCCGCCGACACGTTGCCGACGGCCGCGGCCAGCATCGCCTCCACGGCGGCGCGGTCCTGCACCTCGCCCTCCGGCCCGATGCGGACGAAGTCGGGCGCCATGCGGCTCATGGCATCGGCCAGCGCGCCGGCCCCGGCGCGGCCGGCGAACATGGCCACGAACAGGTCGTGCAGCACGACGACGTCGGTGGCGGCGCGCTCGGCGAGGCTCATGCGGCACCTTGGTTGAGGTTGTATTTCATGATCGCGCCATGACGGCCGGTGCGGTCGCGCTCCAGCGTGTAGACGTCGCCGGCGATGGGGTTCAGTGCCTCCGCCGCGTGCTCCAGGGCGGCGTGCTGGCGGGCGGTCAGCGCCAGCGCGCCCACCTCGAGGTTGCGCGCCAGGTGCGCCGCGTTGCGCGCGCCCACGATCACCCCGGCCACCTGCGGCCAGTCGAGCACGGCGCGGCTCGCCACGGTGGCGATGTCGGTGTGGGTGGCGTCGGCCACCTCGCGCAGGTCCGCGAGCAGGGTCTGGAAGGCGTCCCACCCGCCGGCATCGTCGATGATCAGCTTGTACTTGGTCAGCGAGCGGTTCTCGAGCGGCTCGGCCGGCTCCGGCACGCCGAGCCAGCGGTCGGACAGGAAGCCGCCCGCCACGGTGCCGTAACACAACAGGTGCACGCCGTGGGTCGCGGCCGCCGCCACCATCTTGTGGTGCGGCCGCCGGTCGAGCACCGAATATTGCACCTGCATCGTGGCCAGCGGCACGCCCGCCTCGATCATCGCCACCATGCGCTCGGTATCGAAATTGGTGCCGCCGAGGAGGTCGATCTTGCCGGCGCGCTTGAGGTCGGCGAGCCAGGTCGCCGCCTCCAGCCAGCCCGGCGCCTCGTAGTCCCACCAATGGAATTGCACCAGGTCGATGCGCTCGGTGCGCAGGCGCTTCAGCGCGGCGTCGATCATCGCCTCGATGTCGGCCTTGGTGAGGCTGCCGAGGCGCGCAAGGTCGGGCACGCACTTGGTGTGGATGCGGATCGCCTTGGCCGCCTCTGCGCCGCGACGGTCGGCATACGCGGCGCGGAAGGCGCCCATGATCTCTTCCACGCCCGTATAGATGTCGGCGCAGTCGAAGGTGGTGATGCCGGCGTCGGCGGTGGCGATGAGATCGTCGATGGCGGCGGCGGCATCCACCGCGCCGTGGCCGCCGGCGAGCTGCCAGCCGCCGCGGATCACTCGGCTGATCTGCGCGCCCGGGGCGAGGGTGAAGCGTTCCATGGTCAGTCCTCGGTGCCGGGCAGCGGCACGGCGGTCGTCTCGGCATGGCGGAAGGTGCGCTTGCCGGTACGCGAGATGCGGAAGGTGGACGGGCAGTTGGGGTCGGGACAGGCGACTTCGGCGTCGCTCGTCATCCAGTCGTTGGGGTGGGTGGGGCGCTGCTTGGCCGGCAGCAGCGGCAGGAGCGCCGCCAGCGAATAGATCGAGAAGCCCTGGCCCGGCGGCAGGTACAGCATCTCGCCGCGCAGCTCGAAATGGTCGCCCGGCGTGGCGCCGCAATAGAGGCGCGCGCCCTCGGGGGCGACCACCTCCACCTTGAGATCGTAGAGCTCGAAGGCATCCTCCTCGGTCATGCGTCCTCCGGCAGCGAGGCGCGCACCAGGGCGAAGGCGCGGCCGATGTCGGCGCCGAGCGCGGCACGGGCGGCCGCCGCGTCTCCGGCGCGGATGGCGCGGATGATGGCGTGGTGATGCTCCGTCGCCCGCGCCTGCTCCGCCTTGGGGAACAGCGCCGCGGCGAGCCGCACCACCGGGCCGGACTGCACCCACAGCGCCTCGACGATGGGCAGCAGAACCTCCGAGCCCGCCGCCCCGTAGATCGCGAAGTGGAAGGCGTGGTTGAGATCGGCGGTCTCGGCCGAGGCGTCGAGGGCCGGCGGGGCGAGCTCGTCGTACGCCTGCGTGAGGCGGGCGAGCCGGTCGAGCGCGGCGGCATCGGCCGCGATGCGCGGCAGCGCGAAGGCCAGCAGCTCGCCCTCGATCAGCCGGCGCGCGCGCTCCAGATCGTCGAGCCGGGCGCGGGTGAGCGGGCGCACGCGCACCGTGCGGTTGGGCAGCGCCTCGAGCGCGCCTTCCGAGACGAGCCGCGCCAGCGCCTCGCGCACCGGCATGGTGGAGACCGACAGCCGCCCCGCGAGATCGCGGATCTTCAGCGTCTGCCCGGCATCGATGGCGCCCTGGATGAGCGAGCCGCGCAACTGCGCGTAGACCACATCCTGCACCGTGGGGCGCGACACCGGGGCGAGACTGTCGAGCCCGCCGGGCGCGGCGGCCTCGGCGGGGGGAGGGGACGGGTTCTGGCGGGCGGAGATCGTCGTCACCTCTTTCCTCGAACTTTGTGATACGATACGTTGTGATCACAAAGTTCGCAACGAGCAAATGCCCCCCAGCATCGCCGATTCCTTCGCGCCGATCCTGTCGGCCACCGCCATCACCAAGCGCTTCGCCGGGCTGGTTGCGGTGGACGGCATGTCGCTGGCGCTGGGGCGGGGCGAGATGCTGGGCCTCGTCGGCCCCAACGGGGCGGGCAAGACCACGCTGTTCAATCTCCTCGCCGGCAGCCTGACGCCCGATGCCGGCGCCATCCACCTCGCCGGCGCCGAAGTTTCGCGCGAGGGCGCGAGCCGCCGCATCGCCCGCGGCCTCGGCCGCACCTTCCAGATCCCGCGCCCGTTTCCGGCCATGAGCGTGATGGACAACATGCTCGTCGGCGCGCAGGGGCAGACCGGCGAGCGGCTCGGCGCCGGCCTCTTCGCCCCCTTGCGCACCCGGCGCGACGAGCGCGCCGCGCGCGAGCAGGCCGCGGCGCTGCTGGCGTTCGTCTCCCTCACCCACCTCGCCAACGAGCCGGCCCGCGTCCTGTCCGGCGGCCAGCGCAAGCTGCTCGAGCTCGCGCGGCTGTTGATGGCCGACCCCACCGTGCTCCTGCTCGACGAGCCGGCCGCGGGCGTGAACCCGGCGCTGATGGACACCATCGCCGCCCGCATCGCCGACATCAACGCCAACGGCGTCAGCGTGCTCCTGATCGAGCACAACATCGAGCTGATCCGGGCCCTGTGCCCGCGCGTGGTGGTGATGGCGTCGGGCCGCCTGCTGGCCGAAGGGCCGGCCGAGGCGGTCCTCGCGCAGCCCGACGTGGTCGCCGCCTATCTCGGCGAGGCGGTATGAGCCGGCCCGTCCGCCTCGACGGCCTGGTCGCTGGCTACGAGCGCGACCTGCCCATCGTGAAGGGCGTCGATTTCGCCGTCGCGGCGGGCGAGTTCGTCGGCATCTTCGGGCCCAACGGGGCCGGCAAGTCGACCCTCGTCAAGGCCGTGGCGGGGGCCGCGGCCACCTTCGGCGGTGCCGCCTTCCTGGGCGACACGCTCCTCACCGGGCTGCCCGCGCACAAGGTGCTCGGCGCCGGCCTCGCCTTCGTGCCGCAGACGGAGAACATCTTCGCCACCCTCTCCATCGCGGAAAACCTCCAGATCGCGGCCGAGGTGCTGCCGCGCGCGGCACGGGCGGCGCGCATCGGCGCGATGCACGCGATGTTCCCCGACCTCGCGCGCGCCCCGCACCGGCCCGCCGGCAGCCTGTCGGGCGGCCAGCGCCAGATGCTCGCCGTCGCCCGCGCGCTCATCGTGTCGCCCGACGCCATCATCCTCGACGAGCCGTCCGCCGGCCTCTCCCCCCGCCTCGCCCACGACGTGTTCACCACCCTCGCCCGCATCAACGCGGCCGGCACCACGATCATCCTGGTGGAGCAGAACGTGCGCGCGGCGCTCGCGGTCGTCTCGCGCGGCATCATCCTGGTGGACGGCCGCGTCCGGCTCGACGCGCCCGCCGCCGACCTCGCCGCGCGCGACGATCTGGGCGCCCTCTTCCTCGGCACGGCGGCGGCGGCGGCATGAACCCGCAAGTCTTCGTCGACGGGATCGTGGCCGGGTCGATGATCGGGCTCGGCGCCATCGGGCTCACGCTCGTCTATTCCATCCTGCGCTTTCCCAATTTCGCCCACGGCGAGCTCGTCACCGCGGGGGCCTACTTCGCGCTCAGCCTCGCCGCCCTCATCGGGGCGGCGGTGGGCGGAACGGCGCCCATCGGGCCGTTCTCGTTCGGCTGGGCGATCGTCCTGGCGGCGCTCGGGGCGATGGTCGCCACCGCGGCGCTGGCGCTGGCGCTCGACGCGGTGCTGTTCCAGCGCCTGCGCCGGCGCGGGGCGGCGGTCATCATCATCGTGATGGCGAGCTTCGGCGCCTCGCTGGCGCTGCGCTCGGGCATCGAGTTCGTCTACACCGCGAGCCCGGCCTATTTTACGCGCGAGCTGCAGATCGCCATGCGCCTGCCGGGCGGGCTGCGCGTCACGCCCGACCAGCTCGCCGCGCTCGCCCTCACCGCCGTGCTGGTGGTGGCGGTGCACCTCTTCGTCACCCGCACCGCCGCCGGCCGCGCCATGCGCGCGGTGCGCGAGAACCCGGCCCTGGCGGCGCTGGCGGGCATCGACGTCGACCGCACCATCCGCCTCGTGTGGGTGCTGGGTGCCGCCCTCGCCTGCGCGGCGGGGATCACCGCGGGGCTCCTGATCCAGATCCGCCCCACCATGGGGTTCGACCTCCTGCTGCCGCTGTTCGCCGCCGCCATCCTCGGCGGCGTCGGCAGCTTGCCGGGGGCCGTGGTGGGCGGCCTCGTCGTCGGCCTCGGCGAGGCGCTCACCGTCGCCTTCCTCGGCGCGGAGTGGCGCGCCGGCGCGGCCTTCATGCTCCTGGTCGCGATCCTGGTGGTGCGCCCCAACGGCCTGTTCGGCCGGGCGGGGGGCTGAGCCTTGGAGTTCGTCGCCTACGCCACCTTCTTCGGCACCGTCGCGCTCAGCTACGCGCTCATCACCCTCGGCCTCAATGTGCAGTGGGGCCAGACGGGGCTGTTCAACGTGGGTGTCGCCGCCTTCGTCGCCGTGGGCGCCTACACCTCCGCCATCCTGACGACGCCCGCAACCGAGGGCCGCATCGGCGGCTTCGATCTGCCGCTGCCCGTCGGCTGGCTCGCGGCGGCGGCGGCGGCGGCGCTGCTCGCCAACCTCGTCGCCTGGCTCACCATCCGCCTGCGCGCCGACTATCTCGCCATCACCACCTTCGGCGTGGCGGTGGCGGTGCAGCTCGCCGTCCTCAACCTCACGCCGCTGACGGGCGGGCCGTTCGGCATCACCTTCATTCCGCGCCCGTTCGGCGCGTGGGCGAGCGACCCGGCGCTGTTCGGGTTCGCCAATCTCGCCCTCGTCGCCGCCACGGTGTTGGCGGTCTATGCCGTGCTGGAGTGCCTGGCGCGCAGCCCGTGGGGCCGCATCCTGCGCGCCGTGCGCGAGGACGAGACCGCCGCCGAGGCGCTGGGCAAGAGCCCACGGCGCCTGCGCATCCAGGCGTTCACCGTGGGCGGGGCGGTGATGGGGCTCGCCGGCGCCGTGCAGGCGCATTTCGTCGGCTTCATCGCGCCGGAGAATTTCCTGCCCACGCTCACCTTCCAGGTGTGGGCGATGCTGATCGTCGGCGGCAGCGGCAACAATCGCGGCGCCATCCTCGGCGCGGTGCTGGTGTGGGCGATCTGGGCCGCCTCGGGCGCGCTGATCGGCGCGGTGGTGCCGGCCGAGCTCCAGGCCCGCGCGGCCTCGCTGCAGATCGTGATGATCGGCCTCGCCCTGTGCGCCATCCTGCTGTGGCGCCCCGGCGGCCTGCTGCCCGACAGGCCGCGCCGCCCCCGCGCCCGCTGAGCCCCCGCTGCGAGGGCAAAGTGCGGCAACGCGGCGCGATCGCGGCGATTCCCGGCGCCATCCCTGGCGGACGGACGCGTTCGCGCGGCTGCCGCGTGCCGCCCGCAACGCGCATTCGCCGCGGCTCCCCTTGCATCCGCCGTGGCGATGCACGAACTCGCCATGACAGGGAAACGCGCCAAGACCGCTCGGAGCGGCTGTTCGGATGCGGCTTTGGCGCCCTCGCGGCCGGAAGGTGACGACATGTTTCGCTTAGGCGCGGCCTCCCGCGCACGGTCGTCGGGGTGGTCCCTCGTCCTGTCCGTCGCCGCCGGGATCGGGCTGCTCGTCGCCGGCATCGCTGTGCTGGCCGCCCTCGTCGCCTTCCTGGTGGCGTTGACGAACAGCGGCTCCTTCGTCCTGTGGGGCATCGAGTGGCTGCTGCGCCTTGCCGGCGGGTGACGCGCGCGGGACGGGCGACGCACTATTGCGCACGTCGGTTCAATTTTAAGTAGGTCATTTTGGATCCGAGTGAACTGTAGGCAATATGTAACAGCCGCACAGAACTTGCCCTCGTTCGTTGTCGGAGACGGCCGGTTTATGCCGACGGTTCAATTCCTTGCAGTACGTTGCCCAGGCACGGCTGCAGGCGAGATTGATGATGGCGAAAACCGGCATACGCAACAAACGCGCGATTGAGGCCGAAAACCTCAATCTTAGCGCGATTTCGGATGCGGCCGGCTCCACCTCGTCAGGCGTCCGCAAGCGCCGGATCCGCCGGGTGGCATCCTCGCTGCTGTTCCAGACGACGGCGCTGGCGGGTTCGTTCGCCGGCCTGCCGATCCCGATCTACTCGCGCGCCTATGCGCAGACGAGCTGCAGCCCCTCCGTCAGCAGCTACGTGCTCGACGCGGGCGGCAAAAAGCAGCCCGCCGATACGACGATCCCGAAAACCACGTTCACCTGCACCATCAGTTCGGGCGACACGCTGAGCACGCCGCAATACGCCTACGGCGGCGCCTACATGTTCTACCAGAACGCGCCCAGCCAGCAGATCTACGACTACTTCACCTCCGAATATAAGACCTATACGCGCCCGCAGACCGGCCAGCCGGGCCTCAACATCACGGTGAACAACAGCGCCGCAATCACCGTGACGGAGGCGGCCGACACCGCGCTGATCTTGCCGCCCGGCACGTCGCAGGGCGACCTGTCGATGCTGGCGGGCAAGCAGCAGAACGGCATTTCCGTCGTCTCGCGCGGCAGCGCCACCTGGTATCTCAACGACGACACCGCCGTCGATTCGCCCGGCGGCGACAGTGGCAACATCTCGATCACCAATTCCGGCTCGGTGTCGAGCAGCGTCGGCGGCGGCATCTACGCCATGATCCGCGCCGGCGACGGCTGGGCCGTCTATGACGGCGCCACCGCCGGGACCGTCACCATCGTGACGTCGGGCGATGTCACCGGGTCCACGTCCGGCGTCGTCGGGCTCAGCCAGGGCGGCTCGTCCACCGGGCGGGTGCCGGGCATGTACTTCAACGCCAAGGCTGGCGCCGGCGGCGATGTCGGCATCACCGTCTACGACAGCGTGTCGGCGACCAAGAGCGGCCCGGCGGTCCTCGGCGCGTCCTACGGCGGCAACTCGCGCCGCTCGAAAAGCACGTTCCTGAAATACTCCGCCGTCGTATCGACGTTCGAGCAGATCTTCCTGCAGCCCTCCATCGGTAAGCCGTTCGGCTTCTTCATGGGCGGCGCCGGCGGCGATGCCGGCGACGTCACGGTCGCTGTCGGCGCAAGCGGCAAGGCGTTCGGCGGAACGATCTCGAGCGTCTCCTCCGGGGACATCAACTCGGACAGCGTCGCACGCGCCTCGGGGGCCGGCATCGCCGCGACCAGCATCGGCGGCCATGGCGTCCCCATCTACGGGCCGGGCACCGGCACCTACTACTACTATGCCGGCGGCGACGGGGGCACGGTCACGCTCAGCGTCACGGCGACGTCGGACGCCAAGATCACCACCGCGGGCGAGGGTTCGCCGGCCGTCATCGCCCAAAGCGCCGGCGGCCCCAGCAATGCCGGCTACTACAACACCGCGCAGGGCGGCGACGGCGCCGCGGTGACGGTCACCCTCACCGGCGGCGGCACCATCTCCACCGCGCAGGCCTATTCGAGCGGCATCGTCGCCCAGTCGCTCGGCGGCGCCGGCCAGTCCACCTTCGACAACGCGACCGCCGGCCTCGCCGGCGCAGGTGGCGCGGTGAAGGTGAACAACGATTTCGCCATCACCACGAAGGGCGACCGCTCGCACGGCCTCGTCGCCCAATCGGCGGCGGCGTCGTTCGGCTACGGCATCTACACCTACGACGGCGACGGCGACGTCGTGTGGGGCGATCTGAACGACAGCTCCACCGGCAGCCAGGCCGTCACCGTCGGCAACACCGGCGCCATCGAAGTCTACGGGACCGACGCGCACGGCCTCGTCGCCCAGTCGATCGGCGGCGGCGGCGGCATCCTGTCCTCCACGGCCACGCTCGCCGTCGATTCCGACGGCCTGCTCAGCCCCAAGGGCGGCCAGCAGGTCGGCGGCTATTCGGGCCGCGCCAGCGGTGCCGCAGTCACGGTCACCAACTCCGGCGCGATCACCACCCACGGCGGCTATTCGGGCCAATCGTCGTCGACCAGCGTCAAGCTCGGCGGCGGCATCGCCATCCTGGCGCAGTCGATCGGCGGCGGCGGCGGGTTCAACTCGGGCACCGGCGCCTACGGCACCATCGGCGGCGGCAGCTCGTCGAGCTCGGGCAGCAACGGGTCCAACGGCGGCGCGGTCACGGTCACCAACTCCGGCGCGTTGACGACGTCGGGGGCGGAAGGCCACGGCATCGTGGCGCAATCCATCGGTGGCGGCGGCGGCACCGGGCGCAACGCGACGGGCCTGTTCAAGGCCGTCGGCGGGGCCGGCGGCGCGGGCGGCGACAGCGGCGCGGTCCAAGTCGACAACTCCGCCGCGATCACGGTGGGCGGGGACTACGCGGCCGGCATCGTGGCCCAGTCCATCGGCGGCGGCGGCGGGCAGGGCGGCCAGGCATCGGCCTGGGGGCTGTTCTACTCCAACGCCATCGGCGGCTCGGGCGGCCAGGGCGGCGACGGCAACCAGGCCGAAATCGTCATGGACGCCGGCAGCGCCATCTCCACCAAGGGCGACCACGGCATCGGCATCCTCGCCCAGGCGATCGGCGGCGGCGGCGGCACCGGCGGCGCGGCCAAATCCAGCGCCGCGGGGCTCGGCATCGCCATCGCCTTCGCCACCGGCGGCAGCGGCAAGGGCGGCGGCAACGCCAACGGCGAGGCGCGGGTGGAGTTGTCCGGCACCGTCACCACCGCCGGCACGGACGCCAAGGGCATCGTGGTGCAATCGATCGGCGGCGGCGGCGGGTCCGGCGGCGCATCCACCGCCAAGGCCGTGTCCGAGGGCGTCCCGCTCAACGAAGACGACAGCCAGACGCTGAGCCTCAACCTCACCTTCAGCCACGGCGGATCCGCCGCCAACGGCGGCGACGGCGATTCGGCGCGCGTCTACATCTACGATGGCGGGTCGGTCACCACCTCAGGCGACGGCGCGACGGCGGTCCTGGTGCAGTCCATCGGCGGCGGCGGCGGGTCGGGCGGCGACGCCACCGCGACCGCCACCAGCAAGACGCTGCCCGAAATCGGCGGCAGCGACGACGACATCAAGAACTACGAGATCGAGGTCGGCCTCACGCTCGGCGGCAGCGGCGGCAATGGCGGCAACGCCAGCAACGCCTACGGCCACTCCGACGGCCCCATCGTCACCACGGGCGACCTGGCGGACGGGCTGGTGGTGCAGTCGATCGGCGGCGGCGGCGGCGCGGGCGGCGTCGGCAAAGGCTCCACCTCGACGGAGAAAGGCGCCACCACCGGCACGCTCACCATGACGATGGGCGGCAAAGGCGGGGCCGGCGGCAGCGGCGGCTACGTGCAGGCCGGCATCTCCTCCACCGGCTCCATCGCCGCCTCCGGCGCCGGCTCGCGCGGCATCGTCGCCCAATCCATCGGCGGCGGCGGCGGCGTCGGCGGCGGTGCCGACGGCGCCGACGGGGCCGACTGGGACGTGACGCTCAACGTCGGCGGCTCGGGCGGCGACGGCAGCCAGTCCGACCGGGTCTTCGCCTGGAACGCCGGCACGATCACCACCCACGGCGACGGCGCGGAGGCCATTCTCGCGCAGTCGATCGGCGGCGGCGGCGGCGCCGGCGGCCTCGGCACCTCCTCGGTCGTCCTGCAGAAAGACAAGGACGACGACGACGACGGTGGCGACAGTGGTGGCGACAGCGGCGGCGGCGGCAGCAGCGCCACCATCGCGTCGAGCTCCGACGACGACAGCTACAATTTCAGCGCCAACCTCGGCGGCGGTTCCGGCGGCAAGGGCGGCAACGCCGACAATGTCTATATCGGCATCGCCAAAGAGGGCGGCACGCTCAAGACCGGCACCATCAAGACCTACGGCGCCTTCTCCCCCGGCGTGCACGCCCACTCCATCGGCGGCGGCGGCGGCAGCGCGGCCGTCACCAACTCCAGCGACGGCTCCAGCACCACCTCCAACACCGCCTCCGTGTCGCTCGGCACGGCGGCCGGCGGCGGCGGCCACGGCGGCACCGTCACCGTCTACGCCAGCAACGTCTACACCGCCGGCTTCAACTCCCACGCCATCATCGCCCAGTCGATCGGCGGCGGCGGCGGCACGGGCGTCGCGGCCGGGTTCGCGTTCGAGAAGGTCAAGCTGAACCTCGGCTCCAGCGACAGCGAGGGCGACGAGAACAACGGCGGCGCCGTCGCCGTGACGGTCGAGAGCGGCTTCACTGTCGCCACCAAGGACGACAATTCGAGCGGCATCATCGCCCAGTCGATCGGCGCCGGCGGCGGCATCGGCATCGTCGCGCTGGGCACCGCATCCGACGAAAACGACGATTCGCTGTCGGCGATCACCACCATCGAGCTGGGGTCGACCTCGCACCAGGAGGACGAAACCACGCTCGACGCCGACACCGTCACTATCGACAACAACGGCACGATCCACACGGAGGGGGACCGCTCCTTCGGCATCGTCGCCCAGTCGATCGGCGGCGGCGGCGGCTTCCACTCGGCCTCGTCCGCCAACATCGACACGGTGAGCTTCGTGACGGACCAGCACCGGGCGGGGTCGGGCGCGGTCACGGTGACGCTCACGGGCGGCACCATCGAGACCTCGGGCGACGGCGCGGTCGGGATCATCGCCCAGTCGGTCGCCGGCGGCGGCGGCCTCGCGGCCGACCTCAACGGCAAGGTCTACAACTACTATAAGTCCAGCACCGACTACAGCTACGACAACAAGACGGACAAGCGTTACTCCGCCGCCGTCACCGTTACCGTGGATGCCAAGAGCAGCATCGCGACGACCGGCAAATACGCCCACGGCATCATCGCCCAATCGATCCTGGGCGGCGGCGGCATCTTCGAGAAGAACGGCAAGACCTATATCGGCTCCATCAACCGCGACACCTATGGCGATAAGTCGTCCGTGGTGTACGTCACCGTCGATGGCTCGGTGTCGGTCGCGTCCGACAGCAACGCGTGGGCCGTGCTGCTGCAGGGCCAGGACGGCGACAGCACCGTCACCGTGGGCAGCGGCGGCACCATCAGCGGCCCCACGGGCAGCGGCGGCGGCGCCGTCTACGCCGCCATCCACAACAACGGCAGCGTCGTGATCGACAGCACCGGCACGATCTCCGGCAACCTCGACAAGAACGTCGGCGGCCAGAAGGAGCCGCTCAGCGCCGGCACCGCCAATCCCCCCGCCGCGGCGGGCGGGACCGAGCCGGGCACGGTGCGCTTCCTGAACCAGGGGATCGGCACGTTCGTCTCCGGCCAGCTCGCCAACGTCGACACGATCTATAATGCCGGCACCATCGACATCGGCGGCACCGGCACCACGCTGAAGACGGTGGTCACCGGCGACCTCATCGGCGTCGGCAGCGAGGGCAGCCGCTACACCGTCGCCGATCTCGGCATGAACCGGCGCTTCGAGGCGGTGAGCTACCACGATCGCACCGGCACCAAGACGTGGCGCAGCGCGACGACGAGCCAGGGCGGCTTCATCGACAATGTCGACGTCGACATGGAAAAAGGCGTCAACGACCAGCTCGTCGTGCAGGGGGATTTCGCCGGCTCCTGGGCGGCACGGATCGACCCCGTGTCGCTGCTGCCCAAGCAGCGCCTCGATTTGATCCGCGTCGCCGGCAACGACACGTCGGACGTCACCGTGCTGCCGAGCCTCGTCTTCTCGTTCGCCGAGCAGGCCCTTTCGGACGCGGGGTGGAAGGGCTTCGAGGCGAAGGCCGCCTTCGTGGGGACCGGGGTCCCGCTCGACCGCAACTCGCTCGCCGCGTCACGCGGCCTGCAAAGCGCCTGGGACCGGCTCGCCGAAGGAACGGCCCAGACCGTGTCGTTCGGCGGCGAGCGCATTTCGATGGCCCAGGCCTTCGCCGCCTTCCACGACGCCACGCCCGAAACGTTCGGGCCGCTGTTGCAGGCCGTCATCGCGCAGACCAGCACGGCGCCGGTGGCGGCGGCGCCGCAGAGCGCGGTCACGGCGGCCAACAGCGTGCTGAGCTGCCCCGCCTTCACCACGGGCGCGACGCTGGAAGAAGGCGAATGCGCGTGGGGCCGCGCCCTCGGCATGTACACCGATCAGGACGCTTCGAGCGTCGCGGCCGGCTACACCGAAAAGAGCTTCGGCTTCCAGGCCGGCGGGCAGAAGGCGCTGGGCGACGGCTGGTTCCTGGGCGGCAGCCTGACTTACGAGAACTCCGACTTCCGCAACGACTCCGGCACGGAGAAGCTGGACGCGCAGTCCTTCGTCGGCGCCCTGGCGGTCAAGAAGGAGATCGGCCCGTGGCTGTTCGCCGTGGCGGCCGGCGCGGGCTACACGTGGGGCGATTCCTCGCGGCACGTGTCGCTGGGCTCGCTGTCGGCCATCGCCGAGGCCGAACCCAAGTCCGCGCTGTTTTTCGCCCGCGCGCGCACCTCGTACGAGTTCACCTTCGACGAGCATTTCTACATGCGCCCGATGGTGGATCTCGACATCATCGGCGTGCACCAGGGGGGCTACACCGAGTCGGGGGCGGGGGCGCTCAACCTCGTGGTGGGCGACAACTCGCAGCTTCTCCTCGGCGTGACGCCCGGCTTCGAGCTCGGCGCCCGCGTCAATCCCACGCCGGAGCTGCCCGTCCGCCTGTTCGCCGGCGCCGGGCTGACCTTTCTGTCCGACGACGACTGGGAGTCCAGCGTCCGCTTCGCCGGCGTCTCCAGCATGGAAAGCTTCGGCACCTACATGCCGATCAACGACACCGTGGCGCGGGTGACGGCCGGCATCGACCTGCAGCATTTCAAGGGCATCGAGATGAAGCTGCAATACGACGGCGCCTTCGCGGACGACTACCAGTCGCACGGCGGCTCGCTGCGCTTCGGCTACCGCTTCTGAGCCGCCCCGGTCGCAGGTTCTGCGGCCGTCTGTGAGGGGGGGTCAGCCGGCCGCGAGGGCCGGCTGATCGGACGTCAGTGCAGCAACGCCTCGATGCGGATCGGGAAGCGGTTCGGCCGCACGCCGGTGGCATGCCACACCGCGTTGGCGATGGCGCCCGCCGAGCCCGTCACGCCGATCTCGCCGACGCCCTTGATGCCCAGCGCGTTCACATGGCGGTCCACCTCCTCCACGAGGAAGGCCTCCACCGACGGCGCGTCCGCGTTCACCGGCACGTGGTAGCCGGCGAAGTCGGCGTTCATCGGCCGGCCGGTGCGCGGGTCGTGGATCGCATCCTCGTGCAGGGCGAAGCTGATGCCCCAGATCATGCCGCCGGTGAGCTGGCTCTTGGCCAGGCGCGGGTTGATGATCCGCCCCGCCGCGAAGGCGCCCACCAGCCGGCTGACGCGGATCTGGTAGAGGTCCGGGTCGACCTTCACCTCCGCGAACACCGCCCCGTGCGAGAACATCGCGTATTCCGCCGCGTCGGCGGGGTCGCGCGCCCCGGCGCCCTCGCCCTCGATGTGGCTGAGGCCGGCGCGTTGCAGGATGTCGCCGTAGGCCTCGCTGCGGCGCTCGTCGTCGGCCCGGTGGAGACGGCCGGCGCGGCCGACCACACCGGCGTTGCCGGCGCCGAACAGCGGCGAGGCTTCGTCGCGGGTGGCGAGTTCGGCGAGCTTCCGCACCGCGTCGCTGCCGGCGGCGAAGATCGCGCTGCCGGCCGTGGCGGTGTGGCCCGAACCGCCCGCGATGCCGCCGTCGGGCAGCTCCGACGAGCCGGCCCGCAGCTCCACCTTGTCGCCGTCGAGGCCGAGCCCGTCCGCCGCGATCTGCGCCAGCGCGGTCAACGCGCCCTGGCCCATCTCCACGGCGGCGATCTCCATCAGCCCGGTTCCGTCCCGCGCCAGCGTCGCGCGGGCCTTGGCCTGGAACATCGGCGCGGGGAACATCGCCGTGCCCACACCCCAGCCGACCAGGCACCCCGCCTCGTCGCGCATCTGCCGCGGCGCCAGCGGCCGGCCGGCCCAGCCGAAGCGGCTCGCCCCTTCCGCGTAGCACTCCCGCAGCGCCTTGGACGAGAACGGCTTGCCGCTCGCCGGATCCGTCTCCGAATAGTTGCGCAGGCGGAATTCGAGCGGATCGAGCCCGAGCGCGGCCGCCGCCTCGTCCATCGCGCATTCCAGCCCCGCCGAGCCGGATGCCTCGCCCGGCGCCCGCATCGGGCCGGGCGTGCCGGTGTCGACCCGCACGCCGGTGTGGTGCGTCTTCAGCGCCGGCGTCGCATAGAGGTTGTGCGAGGCGTTGGCGGCCGGCTCCAGGAAGTCGTCGAAGCTCGAGGTGGTCGAGATCGCGTTGTGCTCCAGGGCGGTGAGGTGGCCCTCGCCGTCGACACCCAGCCGCAGGTGCTGCCGGGTTGCGCCGCGATGGCCCAGGTGGCCGAACATCTGCTGGCGGGTCACCGCCAGCTTGACCGGCCGCCCCACCATCCGCGCGGCGAGGACGCACAGCAGCTGCGGGCCGTTGAGGATCGCCTTGGAGCCGAAGCCGCCGCCGATGAACGGGCTGCGCAGCGTGACGTTCTCGGGCGGGACTTCGAAATAGGCCGCAAAGTCGTTGCGGGCCATGGCGATGGCCTGGCTGGGCACGTCGACGGTGAGACGGTCGCCGTCCCACGCCGCCACGATGGCGTGCGGCTCCAGCGCGTTGTGGTACTGCAGCGGCGTCTCGATGCGGGTCTCGGTCACCTGGTCGGCCGCCGCGAAGCCGGCCTCCACATCGCCCTTGGCGAAGTTCGGCGGGGAGCCGATGCCGACGGCGGGCGGGTCGTAGGCTTCGCCCGCGTCGAAGCCGATGCGGGCCGGCTCGGCCGCGTAGCGCGGGGCGAGGAGGCGGGCGCCCTCGGTCGCGGCCTCCAGCGTTTCGGCCACCACCAGGGCGATGGGCTGGCCGGCGTAGCGCACGGTGTCGTTTTGCAGCGCCTCGGTGCGCCAGCTGAACATGTGCGCCTTGCCGTCCGGGTCGCGCCCCAGCGGCGGACGGTTCGCCGGGGTGATCACCTCGATCACGCCGGGGTGGACCTTGGCGGCGTCGACATCAAGGCTTGTCACCCGCCCGCGGGCGACGCTGCTGTGGGCGAAGACGGCGTACGCCAGCCCGTCGGGCCGGTTGTCGGCCGCGTAGGTGGCGGCGCCGGTGACCTTCAGCACGCCGTCGCGGCGGGTGAGGGGCTGGCCGGCGTTGGAGCCGAGCCGGACATGGCCGGTCGGCGTTGGGATGATATCAGCCATGGACGTCACCTGCGGCAGTGAGGGTGGGAACGGGCGCGAACACGCTGCCCGGCAGCGCCGGCATCCGCGCCGGACTTCCGGCCGCGGCGAGGACGAGGGCGCGGGTGGCGACCCGCATGGCAAGCTCGATCTTGCGGGCATTGTCGCCGGAGGGGCGGGCCTCCTGCAGCGCGGCCTCGGCGGCCCTGCGGGCGACCTCCTCGAAGCCCGCCGCCGTGACGCTGACGCCGACGAGGTGCGGCTCGGCCGCGCGGGCGCGCCACGGCTTGGCGGCGACCGCACCCAGCGCGAGCCGCGCCTCGACGATCGCGCCGTCCTCGATGGCGAGGGAGGCCGCCGCAGACACCAGCGCGAAGGCGTAGGACGTGCGCTCGCGCAGCTTCAGATAGCGCGCGTGCGCCTTGAACCGCGCGGCCTCGGCCGGCAGGCGGATGGCCGTGATCAGCTCGCCGGGGCGCAGCACGGTCTCGTTGGCCGGATCGTCTCCCGGCAGGTTGTGGAAGGCCTCCAGCGCCACCTCCCGCGCGCCGTCCGCCCCGGCGATCTCCACCACGGCGTCGAGCGCCACCAGCGGCACGCAGAAATCGGACGGGTGGGTGGCGATGCAGGCCTCGCTCCAGCCGAGCACGGCCTGGCCGCGCGTGTCGCCGCCGTGGGCGTCGCAGCCGGCGCCCGGTTCGCGGCGATTGCAGGCGCTGTCGGGGTCGTAGAAGTAGGCGCAGCGGGTGCGCTGCATCACGTTGCCGCCCACGGTCGCGGCGTTGCGCAGCTGCGGCGAGGCGCCGGACAGCAGCGCCTCGGCCACCGCCGGCGCGGCCGCGACGAACGCCGGATCGCGCGCCAGGTCGGCGTTCGTCACCAGCGCGCCGATGCGGATCGCGCCGTCCGGCAGCACCTCGATCGCATCGAGGCCGGGCAGGCGCGTGATGTCGACGAGGCGGGCGGGGCGATGGGTGCCGGCCTTCATCAGGTCCAACAGGTTGGTGCCGCCGGCGAGGTAGGCCGCGCCGGGCGCCGATGCCGCCGCCACCGCCTCCGCGACGGATGCGGGACGGACATAATCGAAGAGGTTCATACGCTCTCCCGTTCGTTCTGTGCAAGGCGCTGGCGCGCGTCGCGGACGGCTTCGGTGATGCCGGGATAGGCGGCGCAGCGGCACAGGTTGCCGCTCATGCCCTCGCGGATGCGCTCCGCGTCGTCGCCCGCCTCGCCCTCGGCGATCAGGCCCACCGCGCTCATGATCTGCCCCGGCGTGCAGAAGCCGCACTGGAACGCGTCGTTCTCCACGAAGGCCGCCTGGACGGGGTGCAGCGTGCCGCCCCTGGCGAGGCCCTCGATGGTCGTCACCTCGGCGCCGTCGACGCTGATGGCCAGCGTCAGGCAGCTGTTGACCCGGCGTCCGTCGACCAGGACCGTGCAGGCGCCGCACTGGCCGCGGTCGCAGCCCTTCTTGGTGCCCGTGAGCCCGAGGCGCTCGCGCAGGACGTCGAGGAGGGTCGGCCGCGCATCGTCCAGGTGGACCTCGTGGCGGTCGCCGTTGACCGTTAGGGTGAGGTTGGGGATCATCGTCCCTCCATTGGGTGGTATGACGTGACAAGCCGGGCCGTCGCCCCATGTGCGGTGATGCGCGCTCTGCGAAGGGCCGGTCTGCGAATGGCAATATACGGAGGCTGCCTCCGTTTTCAAGTTGGAGGATCTCGTAACTAGCTCCGAACCCTGCGACGACACGCCCAAGCGCAAGCCGCGGGCCGATTCGGTGCGCAACCGAGCGCGGCTGCTCGCGGCCGCTGCGGACGTGTTCCGCGCCGGCGGTCCGGACGCGAGCCTGGAGGCCGTCGCGCGTTCGGCCGGGGTCGGGATCGGCACGCTCTACCGGCATTTTCCCACGCGCGAGGCGCTGTTCCAGGCGGTGTATCGGCGCGAGGTGGACGAGCTTGTCGAGCTAGCCCGCCGCCTCGGCGACGGCGACACCGCCCCTCTCGAGGCGATCCGGGCGTGGCTGCGTGCCAGCGTGCGCATGGTAGCGACCAAAAAGGGCATGATCGCGGCACTGGCGCCGGCGGTCGACGCCTCGGCGGAGATCTACGTCGATTCGGCCGCGCGCATCCGGGGCTGTCTGGCACGGCTTCTGGAGCGCGCGAGGGCCGCCGGCCAGGTGCGCGAGGACATCACCCCCGACGAGATCCTGCGCGTGATGATCGGCCTCGCCTACTCCCGCGACCAGCTCGGCTGGCAGGAGAGCGTCGTCCGCCTCCTCGACATCTTCGTCGACGGCCTCGCGACCCATCCGGACCGCCCGCCGCTCTCCACGTAGCCGCCCGGCGAACCGCAAGCGCTCCGTGGCCAACAGTGGAGCCTCGCGGCCGCCCACCCATGCCGCGGCGGTAAAATTGCTATGCGCATCGTGCGGGGCGAAGGGGCGGGCGGCGGCGTCGCAAGGACACCGTGGTGCCAGCTGCGGCGCGCATCGTGCCGGCCATGCCAAGCTCTGCCCCCTCCGAACTTCCCCGGTCCGCCCGACGCGCCCTCGCGCGCCTGCGGGCGTTCGCCGCGTCGAAGAAGGCGCTGTTCAACCCCCGCCGCCTCGGCGCGCTGGCGGCGCTCGGCCTTGCCGGCGCCGTCGCGGTCCTGCTCGTCGACATGCTGGAGGGCGTCGCCGCCAGCGACGTGGCGAGCGCCGTGGGCGCGACGAGCGGCCTCGCCCTCGTCGCCGCGGCGGCGGCGAGCGCGGGCTCCTACGCCGCGCTGATCGGATTCGAGCGGCTCGCCTTGCACCAGGCTGGCGCACGGGTGGCGCCGCGGCTCGCGGCGTTGACCGGGTTCATCAGCTGGTCGTTCACCTTCGTGCTGGGGTTCGGCATCGTCACCGGCGGCGCGGTGCGCCTGCGCCGCTACGGCCGCGCCGGGCTGACGACGGGCGAAACGCTGCGCGTCACCCTGTTCGGCACGGTGTTCTTCTGGCTCGGCATCGTGGGGCTGGCCGGGCTGAGCCTCTTGGGCGCGCCGGGCACCCTCCTGCCGCTCGTCGGGTTGCCCGCGCCGGCGGGGTTCGCGCTCGGCCTCGCCATCACGCTGGCGCTCGCCGTCTGGATCGCCCGGGACGGGCGCACGCTCCGCCTCGGCGGGCAATCGCTCACCCTGCCCGGCGCCCGCACCGGCCTCGCCATCGTCGCCCTCGGCGTTGCCGACACCGGGCTCGCCGGGCTCGGGCTGTGGTGGGTGCTGCCGGCCGACACCGCGCTGGCCTTCCACCTCTTCCTGCCGATCTTCGCCATGGCAACGGTGGCGGGCGTGGTCAGCCATGCGCCGGGCGGCATCGGCGCCTTCGAGGCGGTGATCCTCCTGTCCGTGCCCGGCGAACCGTCGGCCCTCCTGGGCTCGCTGCTCGTCTTCCGCCTCGTCTACTACGTGGCGCCGTTCTCGCTCGGCGCCCTCGCCTTCGCGCTGGCCGAGCTGGCGCCGCAGCGCCGCCGGCTCAGCGCCGTGCCGCTGATGGTGCTGCCGGTGCTGCGCCCGCTCGCGCCGGTCCTCATCTCGCTGGCCGCCTTCGCCGCCGGCGCCGTGCTGGTGGTCAGCGGCGCGCTGCCCGCCGCGCCCTGGCGCATGAACGCCCTCTCGCCCCCCGTGCCGCTGCCGCTGGTCGAGGCCGCGCACGTCGCCGCCAGCCTGTGCGGCGCGGCGCTGCTCGTGGCCGCGGCGGGGCTCAAGCGGCAGGTGCGCGCGTCCCACCGCGCCGCGCTGGTGCTGCTGGCGGCCGGCGCGGTCTTCAGCCTCCTCAGGGGCTTCGCGATCGAGGCGGCGACCATTTGCGGCGCCCTCGGCGTCGCCCTCGTCTTGGCGCGGCGGCAGTTCGACCGCGCCGGCAGCGCGTTCCAGACCGTTACGCTGCGCCGCCTGGGCGCCATCGCGGCGATCATCCTGGCCGGTATCGCCGCCGGCTTCGCCACCCACGGCGATATCGAATGGCACAACACGCTGGATCTCGCGGCCGGGTCCGACGGCCCCCGTGCCGTGCGCGCCAGCCTCGGCGCCATGGCGGTGCTCGCGCTTCTCGTCGCGTTCCGGGCGCTGCGCCCCGCCGGCCCGGCCAGCGCCGACGCGCCCGGCACCGCCCGCCTCGCCGCCGCCGTCGCCCACGCGGCCGACCCCAACGCCAACCTCGCCTTCCTCGGCGACAAGCGCTTCCTGTTCGACGGCGAGGGCGGCTTCATCATGTACCAGGTGCAGCGCGGCACCCACCTCGCCATGGGCGACCCGGTGGCATCGACGCGGGCGGGCGCGGCCGACCTCATCTGGCGCTTCCGCGAGCTGGCCCACGCCAACGGGGGCGAACCGGCGTTCTACCAGGTGAGCGCCGGCGCCCTGCCGCTCTACATCGAGGCGGGCTTCACCTTCATCAAGCTGGGCGAGGAGGCGGTGGTCGACCTCTCGCTGTTCTCGATGACCGGCTCGCGCGCCTCGCGCTATCGCCAGATGGTGGCCCGCGCCGAGCGCGCCGGCCTCACCTTCGAGATCGTGCCGGCAAGCGCCGCCGAGGCGTTGCTGCCCACCCTCAAGCCCATCTCGGACGACTGGCTGTCCCGCCAGATCGGCCGCGAAAAAGGCTTCTCCATCGGCTTCTGGGACGAAGCCTATCTCGCCCGCTTCGACCATGCGGTGGTGCGCGCGGCCGGCGTCCCCGTCGCCTTTGCCACGCTGTGGCGCTGCGGCGAAGGGCCCGAGGCCGCCATCGACCTCATGCGCTACGGCCCCGATTTGCCGGGCGGCACGATGGACTACCTGTTCATATCGCTGATCAATGCCCTCAAGGAGCGCGGCGTGGCGCGGCTCAGCCTCGGCATGGCGCCGCTGTCGGGGCTCGCCGAGCACCACCTCGCGCCGGCCTGGAGCCGCGTCGGGGCCACGGTCTATCGCTGCGGCGGCGCGTTCTTCAATTTCAGCGGCCTGCGCGACTACAAGGCCAAGTTCAAGCCGGACTGGCGGCCGCGCTTTCTCGCCCACACCGGCGCCCGCTCCGTCGCCCGCATCATGCTGGACACCACGCTCATCGTCTCGCGCGGGCCGCGCCGGCAGGACACGCAGGCGAGCCCGCTGCCGTCCATCCCGCAAGCGGCCCCGGCCCCCGCCCCCGCGCCGCTGACGGGCTGATCGCCACCGCGCCGCCTTTCCTGCCGCGCTGGCATCGGGCTAGCATCGGACTGGCCGGCCGATCGGTCCGGGGCGCCCGCCCCCGCGAATGAGCGACACGAGAAAGAACAGCACCATGCCCATCAGGATTCTCATGGCCGGCGAATCGTGGATGACCCACAGCGTCCACACCAAGGGCTTCGATTCCTTCGACGTGTCGTCCTACCACGAGGGCGGCACCGAGATGATCGCGGCGCTGCGGGCGGGCGGCTGCGAGGTCACCTACATGCCGAGCCACATCGCCGCCGACGCCTTCCCCTTCGAGCGCGCCGCCATCGACGCCTTCGACGTGGTGATCCTCAGCGATATCGGCACCAACACGCTGCTGATGCCCGACCGCACCTTCGCCCGCTCGCAGCCGAGCCCCAACCGGCTCGAGCTGATCCGCGATTTCGTCGAAGGCGGCGGCGGCTTCCTGATGGTGGGCGGCTACCTCACCTTCCAGGGCATCCAGGCCAAGGCCAACTACAAGAACAGCCCCGTCGAGGCGGTGATGCCGGTGATCCTCGAGGCCGGCGACGACCGGCGCGAGCAGCCCGCCGGCGTCGGCGTCGACATCGTCGATCCCGCGCACCCCATCGTCGCGGGGCTGACGGACTGGCCGCACTTCCTCGGCTACAACCGCGCCGCGCTGCGGCCCGACGCGCACCTGGTGGCGAGCTGCTGCGGCGACCCGTTCATCGCCGTGCGCGAGGTCGGCAAGGGGCGCAGCGCCATCTTCGCGTCCGATTGCGGGCCGCACTGGGGTCCGCCCGCCTTCGTCGACTGGGCCGGCTACGGCCCGCTGTGGAACAACATCGCCGCCTGGCTCGCCGGCCCCGACGCCGCGGCCTGAGCCCTACCCGAACCAGCCCTTGTAGAACGCGCCGACCGGCTCCAGCAGGTCCTTGGCCAGGCGCCGCCGGGCGGCCTCGTCCGGCCGGTCAGGCCGGTTGAGCGCCCCCGCGATCTCGCGCAGCGTCTCGCCCCGGTCGACGCCGGCGAACCGCCCCTGGTGGTAGATCACGTCGCCGCCGACCAGCACCGTCTCCACCGCGTCGCTCTTGGCGCGGCGCACGATGATGTCGGTCAGCGCGATCGCCGGATCCTGATAGGGATGGGTGACGCGCTCCCAGTCGAGGAGCACGATGTCGGCGAGGCGGCCCGGCGCCAGCGCGCCGATTGTGCCGGCAAACGGCGTCGTTGCCGCGCCGTGCTCGGTGGCCATGCGAAGAATCTGGGCCGCCGTGGGGCAGGGCGCGTCGTGGCCCGGCGGCCGATGCAGCGTCAGCGCCAGGCGCATTTCCTGCAGCATGTCGCGGTCGTCGTTGAGGCCCGCCTCGTCCATCCCGAGCGCCACCGGCGCGCCGGTCGCCAGCGCGCGGTTGAGGTCGAGCGTGCCGCTCTTCAGGCGCAGGTTGGACGAGCAATTGTGGCACAGGCACGCGCCGCGCTCGGCCAGCAGCGCGTGGTCGTCCGGCGTCATCCACACGCCGTGGCCGATGGTCGTCTGCGGCCCCAGGAGACCGAAGCGGTCGATCGCCGCCACCGCCGAGCCGCCCGTGCGCCGGCGCGCATACTCCATCTGGTAGGGCGTCTCCAGGAGGTGCATGTGCATCGGCGCGCCGGTCTCCTGCGCCATCCTTGCCGCGCTCTCCAGCGCCGCGTCCGACAGCCAGTGCAGGTTCGCCGGCGCGATCTGGATCGCCGCGCGCGGGTTGCCCGCAAAGCGCGCCCTGAGCGCGTGGAACAGCGCCACCTGATCGGCCAGCGACAGCGCGAACGCACCCAGATACGCCGCGACCGGCGCCTTCAGCGCGTCCGGCAGCATGGCCACGAACGCCTCGTCGGCCTCGTAGATCATGCGGTTCTGATCGCGCAGCGCGAAGGAGTAGGACGCGCGCATGCCGATCTCGCCATAGGCGCCGACGATCTGCGCCGCGCGGTCCACCACCGCGTCCGTGTTGCCCGGCGCGCGGCTGTGCAGGTGCTGCACCGTGGTCACGCCCGAGGCGACCATCTCGAAGGCGGCGTAGAGCGTGTCGAGCCGCGGGTCGACGTCGCGCATCGCCAGGCGCTCGGCGAACCACAGCTCCAGCGGCTGGTCGCGCGCGCCGAGCTGGAACGGCGTCAGCCCCACGTGGTGGTGCGCGTTGACGAGGCCCGGCATCGCCACGCGCCCGCGCCCGCCGACGGCCCGCGCATCGGGGTGGGCGCGGCGCAGCGTGTCGGCCGGGCCGATGGCGGCGATGGTCTCGCCCTCGATCAGGATCGCGGCGTCGGCCTCGATCTGGGCGCTGCCGTCGGGCGCGAAGCCGGTGAGGATGCGGTCGGCGGTGACGAGCGTCTGCGTCATGGCGTGGCGGCCTTTCTGTCGTGCGCCAGGGCGCGGCGCACCGCCGCCGGCACCGGCTCGATGAGGGGCACCGGCAGCGTGCCGGCGAGGCGGCGGGCCGCCAGCGCCAACGGGCCGCCGCCGATGATGATCGCCTCCGCTCCGCCCTCGGCGATGGCCGTCCGCGCCGCCTCGCCCAGCGCGTCCGCCAGGCGGGCGGGGTCGGCCATCGCCGCCAGGGGATCGCCGGGCGTCAACCATGTGCCGCAGAAGCGCGCGTGGCCGAGCTGCGCCGCCCGCGCCGCGATGGCGCCCACCAGGTCCGGCGTGGTGGTGACGACCGCGAACGCGCGCCCGCCCGCCGCCGCGTCGGCCATCGCCGCCTCGGCGATGCCGATCACCGGAACGGCGAGCCGCTGCCGCAGCGCCGTCACGCCCGGATCGCCGAACGCGGCCACGATCACCCGGTCGAACCCCGCGAGACCGGCGGCGAGGGCGAGCACCGCCTCGGCCGCGACGGCGAGCGCCACAGTATCGGTGATCAGCGGCACGCCAAACCCCGCCGTGCGCCCCTCGATGGTCACGCCCTCGCCGGCCGCCTCCCGCGCGATGGCGACCATCGTCGCCGTCGTCCCGGCGTTGGTGTTGGGATTGACCAGCGCGATGTTCACGGCACCGCCTGGGCGAAGGCGCGGGCGATGTCGGCGCGGCGCGCGATCCACAGCCGCCCGCGCCGCCGCGCCAGCTCGTCGAGCACGCCGCTGAACGCCTTGAACCGCCCCGGCCGCCCGACGATGCGCAGGTGGAAGCCGATGTTGAGGAGCCGCGGCCAACCGCGCGCCGCCTCCGCCTCCAGCACGTCGAGCGCGTCGGCGACGTACTCCACCATCTCGCGCGCCCGCACGAAGCCGTTGGGGTGGAAGAACTTCATGTCGTTGGCGTCGAGCGCGTAGGGCACGACCAGCAGGCCGGACGGGTCGCGGTAGGGCAGGTCGTCGTCGAAGCCGTTGGACGTATAGAGGTAGCCGCGCTCGGCCAGCAGCGCGCGGGTCCACGGGCTCTCCGCGCCGCGGCAGAAGAAGCCCACCGGCGCCGTCCCCGTCGCGGCCTTTATGGCGGCGGCGGTGCGGTCGAGGTCGGCCGCCTCGGCCTCGGCGCTGTCGTATTCGGCGTGGGCGCGCCACAGGTAGCCGTGCGAGGCGGCCTCGTGGCCGTCGGCGGCGAGCATCTTCAGCACCGGCGCGGCGCGCTCGGCGGCCCGGCCGCAGACGAACAGCGTCGCCGGGATCTCGTGGCAGCGCAGCGCGTCGGCCATGCGCCAGACGCCGGCGCGGCTGCCATAGGCGAAGATCTGCGCCTGGCCCGGATCGGCGCGGCCCTCCGGCACCACCGAGATCACCTCGCCGATGCGCTCGCTGCGGGGGTCGCCGTCGAGCACCTGCATCTCGGCGCCCTCCTCCACGTTGACCACCACCGACACGGCGAGCCGCGCCCCGTTCGGCCACGTGAACTGCGGCCAGGCGCCGCCGTAGCCGAGGAGATCGCGGCTCATGGCGCGAACGCCGCCGGGGTCGGACGCGGCGCGAACGGCGGCAGGCCCAGCCCCGCGCGCCAGGCGTGGGCGATCTCGGCGCGGGTCGCGAACCACACGCCCTCGTGGGCCATCGCGTGGTCGAGGAAGGCCTCCAGCCCGCCGATGCGCGCCGGCCGGCCGATCATGCGCGTGTGCAGCCCCACCGACAACATCCTGGGCGCCGCCGCGCCCTCGGCGTACAGCCGGTCGAAGGCATCGCCGCAATAGCGCGCGAAATCGGCGCCGAACACGAACCCGCCGCGGTTCTGGAAGCGCATGTCGTTGGTGTCGAAGGCATAGGGCAACACCACGTGCGGCCCCGCATCGGTATCGACGGTGTAGGGCAGGTCGTCGTTATAGGCGTCGCTGTCGTAGAGGAAGCCGCCGTGCTCCACGATGAGGTCGCGCGTGCGCTGCGACGTCGCCGAGCGGGTGTGCCAGCCGAGCGGCGGGGTGCCGGCCGTCTCGGCGATGGCGGCCACGGTCATGGCGATGGCGCGGCGCTCGGTGGCCTCGTCCATGTGCACGTGCCGCTCCCAGCGCCAGCCGTGGGCGGCCACCTCGTGCCCGTCCGCCACCGCCTCGGCGGCGATCCAGGGCGTCGCCCGCAGCGCCCGGCCGCAGGCGTTGAGCGTGGCGCGCACACCGCGCTCCGCGAGCACGGACCGGATGCGCGGCCAGCCGGCGCGCGGCCCGTACTCGAAATGGCTCTCCATGCACAGGTCACGCGCCCCGTCGACGCGCTCCACCGCCTCGTAGATCGCCTCGTTCGCCTCGTCGCCATCGCCGATGGAAAGCTCCGCGCCCTCCTCCACGTTGACCACCAGCGACACCGCCAGCCTCGCCCCGCCCGGCCAGCGAATGGCCGGCGCACCGCCCCGATAGCCCGCGAAATCGCGCGGGCCTACGGGCATCGCGCCGCGTCCATCAGGCGCCGGCAGCGGTCGACGTCCCAGCGCACCAGGTCGTCCTTGCCGGCCGATTTCGCCATGATCGCGGAACTGACGACGACGCCGTCCGCCGCGCCCAGCGCCTGGCCGATATTGTCCGCGTCGACGCTGCCGCCGATCAGGATCGGCCGCTTGATGCCGTGCGCGCGCACCGCCTCGATGCGCGCCAGCGTGTCGGGGAAGGTGGAGCCGGTGATGATCAGCCCGTCCGCCCCCGTCTTCACCGCCCACTCGGCGGCGAAGGGCTGGCTCTCGGCCGACAGCGGCACCACCGTGCGGTCGTGCACGTCGGCGAGGATGGCGATGTCGGGGCGCTCCAGCGCGGCGCGGAAGGCGCGGGCGGCGGCGCCGAGGCCGTAGCGCGGGCCCTGCGCCGTCATCGCGCCGCCGACATAGACCTTGAGCCGCACGAAATCGGCCCCCGACGCGTGGGCGAGCGCCAGCGCCGCCGCCGGGTCGTGCGCCTCCACGATGATGCCGAGCCCGATGCCCGGCACCTCGGCGCGGATCAGCCGGGCGAGGGCGGCCGTCATCGCGATGGTGTCGGGCGCGGCGGGACCGTCCGTCTTGGTCTGGTCCTGCAGCTTGAGGTAGGGGATGCCGGCCTCGGCGAAGACGCGCGCGTTGGCGATGGCGTAGTCCTCGAACCAGGCCATGGAGCGATGCCGCGACAGCGCGAAATCGGGCAGGTGCAGCGCCGCGATCACCAGGGGTTTTTCGCGGAAGATGGCAAGGCTCATCGGGCAGGGATCTCCGGTCGGTCAAAGGCTGCAAGGCGGCGGCGGGCGTCGGTTCGGTCGATGGGCATGGCACCGTCGGCGCCGAAATGCTCCACGATGCGGCTCGCCGAGACGGCGCCGAACCGCGCCGCCATGACGGGGTCGCCGGTCTCCACCAGTCCGGCGAGGAAGCCGCCGCAGAAGGCGTCGCCCGCGCCGGTGGGGTCGAGCGTTTGGGCCGGCGAGGCGGGCACGGCCACGGCCTCGCCGCGCGCGCGGTCGTGCACCAGCACCCCCTTGGGCCCCAGCTTGACCGCGACGGCGCCCGGGCAATGGCGCGCGAGGATCGCCAGCGCGCTCGCCGGCGCCTCGCCGGGCAGCAGCGCGTCGAGCTCCACCTCGCTCGGCAGGAAGGCGTCGAGCCGGGCGAGGATCGGCGAAAGGTCATCGAAGCTCAGCGCGAGGAGTTGCCAGCCGGGATCGGCCGTCACCACCGCCCCTGAGCCGGCGAAGCGGTCGAGCATCGCCACCAGCACGCCCGGCTGGCACGGCGCGAGGTGGACGCCCCGCGCCTTCAGGAACGCGTCCGGCACCCGCTCGGGCCGGATCGGGTTGACCACGCGGAACTGCGAATAGCTGATCTCGCCCGGCCTGTTGCGGGCGCGCAGGTAGTCGCACCAGGCCGCCACCTCGGCCGGGGTCAGCCGGTCGGTGGGGAAGCCGGCGGCGGCGAGCTCCTCCGGCGTCGACTGCATCCGCTCCTCGCGGTAGCCCTGCGCGTCGTAGATGAACCAGTGGCAGGCGTTGAGCTTCGCCTCGATCCACTCCACGCCGGCAAGGTCGATGCCCCCCGCCGCGAGCCGCTCGATCACGGCGCGCGGATAGGAGGCGACCCCCTGGCTGACGAGCCCGACCCGCTCGGCGAAGAACAGCGCGCCCACCGCCGAATAGGCACCGTTGCCGCCCGCCTTGGCGAGGCCCACGGTGCCGTCGGCGGCGATCACGTTGTCGACGGTGAGCCCGCCGATGGTGACGAGATCGGGCGTCACCTCAGCCGCCCAGGTGCGGCGCGCCCAGCCCCACGGCATCGCGCGCCATCGCCACGTGGTAGCCGAACAGGTGCAGCGGCACGCTGTAGACGATCGGCATCACGTCCTCCGGCACGTGCGGCAGATGCCACGCGACGTCGGCGATCTCGGCGATCTCGGTCTCGCCCTCGGGCACCAGCGCGATGCAGAACGCCTCGCTGCCGCGGCTCATCAGCGCCGTTTCCAGCGCGCGAAGGTGGCTCGCCGCGTCCGGCGCGACGAGGAACATCGGGTCGCCCGCCTTCTGGGTGCGGTAGTGGTGGTATTCCTCCAGCGGGAAGGCGCTGGCATGGATCGGCGCCAGCTCCTTCAGCTTGGCGGCACCGAAGGCGGCCGGCGCGAAGTGCGGCCCGGCACCGGCGAGGAGGATGAAATCGGCGCGGGCGAGGCGCTCGCCCAGGGCGCGGGCGGGCTCGTAGAAGGCGTTGGCCACCTTGTCGACCACATCCGGCAGGCTCTTGAGGGCGGCCGCCAGCGGGGAGCGCTCGCCGATGCCCTTGGCCTCGGCGATGGCGAGCGCCAGGGCCAGCTTCAGCGCCATCGCCGCCGTGCTCGACTGGGTGGGCCAGCCGCCGCGCGTCGCCTTGATGTGGAGCGCGCCGGGGAACTGCTCCATCAGCGGCGAGCCGAGCGTGTTGGACAGGCCCACGACGTAGGCGCCCAGCTCCGCCGACGCGGCGAGCCCGTCCATCACCGGCTCGGTCTTGCCGCTGGAGGAGAGGCCGATCACCACCGTCTCGGCGTCGATGGTGCCGAGCCCGTAGTTGGCGAAGTCGAACGCCTCGTAGGGTTCGCACACCGCCCCGAGCAGCTTTTCGACCGCGTGGCGCACGCCGAAGCCGGAAATCCACGAATCGCCGCAACCCACCATGACGATGCGCCGGATCTTGCGATCCTTGAGGTCGGCGCCGATGGCGGCGAGGGCGGCCGCGTTGGTTTCCAGGGTGTCGCGGATCGCGTCGCCCTGCGTCATCATCTCGGTGTTGGTGAGCGCCACGCGGCGAAACCGCTCCGGGTCGCCCGGGGCATCGCTGGAGGACTCGCGCCGGATCGTCTTGAGCCGCTCTTGTATCGTCATCATGATCTCCTGCGGGGCGCGGCCGACGAAATGGCCGGGACTGCCGCCTGTCGCTTTCACTGAATTTTCGATAATTGTCATTCGATGAAGAAACGCAAGCCCATGATGGAACCGACACCAATCAATGACGACGCGGGCAACCAGACATTGATCCCGCGTCACGAGCGGATCCTGGAGGCGCTGCGCCGCGATCGCGTCGTGGAGGTCAACAAGCTGTCGGCGGCGCTCGGCGTGTCGGCGGTCACCATCCGCAGCGATCTCGACACCCTGGAGCGGCGGCAGCTGCTGCGGCGCATCCGCGGCGGCGCGATGCCGGTGCGCCCGGCCCGCTTCGAGCGCCCGCTCGATCTGCTCAGCCAGAATTTCGAGGTGGAGAAGGAGCGCATCGGCGCCATGGCCGCCCGCATGGTGCGCGACGGCGAGACCGTCATCCTCGACGCCGGCACCACCACGCTCGCGATGGCCATGGCCCTCGCGCCGGACCTGCGCGACATCGTCGTCGTCACCAGCTGCCTCGATATCGCCATCGCGCTCGACCGCCACCCAGGCGTTTCCGTCGTCGTGACGGGCGGGCGGATGAAGAACAGCGGCCGCAACAGCCGCTCCCACTCGCTGATCCCGCCGTTCGGCACCCTGGTCCTGCAGCAGATCAACGCCGATTGCGCCTACCTGTGCTGCGCCGGGATCGATGCGGAACGCGGCTTCACCAACTCCAATTTCGAGGAAGCCGAGATCAAGCACGCGATGATCGCCTCCGCCCGCCGGGTGGTGATGCTGGGCGACCATGGCAAGATCGGCCATGTGGCGGGCGCGCGCATCGCCGGCTTCGACGAGGTGACCCTGCTCGTCACCGACGCCGGCGCCGCCCCGGCCGACGTGCAGGCGCTGGAAAGCGCCGGTGTCGAGGTGCTGCTCGCATGATTGGCGGTCGGCCAAATAAATGAGCACGGGCGACTACAACTTAAGCAATTCGCAAAAGGCTTAAATTTTGGCTTGCGCAAATCTTCTTTCGTCTCAAAAATGAAAGTTCGGCAGGTCAAGCTGCCGGTCGACGACGCACGCCGGCCGGGCAGCTTCGAACAGGAGAAGAAGGCCATGACGCTTTCACGGCGAACTGTTGTTGGCGGACTGTTGGGGACAACCGCCGCGCTTGCGTGCCCGACCGTCCTCCGGGCGCAAACTCGCGAACTCGTGATGATCGGCTACGGCAACGAGCAGGACGACCCCCTGAAGCGCGCCGGCGAAGAGCTCGGCCGCCGCCATCCGGGCGTCTCGCTGCGCGTCATCGGCGGCCTGTCGGCCGAGGCGCTCGCGCAGATCAAGGCCGCGCGCGGCAACTCGCCCTACGACCTCGCCGTCATGGGCTCGCCCGCCATCATCAACGCCCTCGCCGAGGACGTGCTGGTGCCGCTCGACCTCTCCAAGATCCCGAACGCCGCCAACCTCGACCCGGTGTTCCCGCCCTTCGGCTACGACGTGGGCTGCCCCGTCGCCTTCGAGGGCATCGGCATCGCCTACAACGCCGACGTCATCGACACGCCCCCCGCCACCTGGACCGACCTGTGGAGCGGTGCCTACAACGGCCGCATCGGCATGTGCCGGCCGCAGTCCAACCTCGGCCTCGGCGTGCTGGCGGCCACCAACGCCGCCTTCGACCACCCGCAGGACGACATGGAGTTCGCCCTCGGCAAGTGGCAGGAGCTCGACCCGCTGGTCGGCCGCAGCCCGCCCCTCCTGCAGCAGATGATCGAGCGCGGCGAGATCGACATCGCCCCGCTGTGGCACGTCAACACCGCGCTCGCGGCGGCGGCGGGCCTGCCCATCTCCTACGTCAAGATCACCGGCCCCGGACCGCTGATGCTGCCGACCAACATCGTGCAGTTCGTCAACTCCGCCGAAGGCACCGGCGAGCTGGTGCACGAGTTCGCCGACATCATGCTGGAGACCTCCTCGCAGGAGTTCCTCGGCGGCGCGCCCTACTATTTCGGCACCGTGGTGAAGGGCATCGCCGTGCCGGAAGCGGCCAAGCCCTACGTGCCCGACACCCCCGAGCAGCTCGCCACCATGACCTCGCTCGACTGGCCGACCATCGCCCCGCTGCGCGGCGACACGGTGGCCACCTTCGACCGGATGTTCGCCGGTTGATGCACGAACCGGTCGACGCGAACGCCGATCTCCTCACGCCGCCGGTGCTCAGCATCGGCGGCGTGACCAAACGCTTCGGCCCGCTGACGGTCCTCGACCGTTGCTCGCTCGATGTCGCCGAGGGCGAGATCGTCACCCTGCTCGGCCCCTCCGGCTGCGGCAAGACCACCCTGTTGCGCTGCATCGCCGGCTTCTGGGCGCCCGATGCCGGCACCATCACCATCGACGGCGCCGACACGGTGCGCGTGCCGGTCAACCGCCGCCCCGTCGGCGTGGTGTTCCAGAGCTACGCGCTGTTCCCCCACCTCACCGTCGCCAAGAACGTCGCTTACGGCCTGCGCATGCGCGGCATGGCCAAGGCCGACATCGCCGCGCGCGTCGCCAGGGCGCTGGAGACCGTGGCGCTGTCGGACTTCGCCGGCCGCTACCCGGCGCAACTGTCGGGCGGCCAGCAGCAGCGCGTCGCCATCGCCCGCGTCCTGGTGCTGGAGCCGCGCGTGCTCCTGCTCGACGAGCCCTTCAACGCGCTCGACGCCAAGCTGCGCGGCGCGATGCAGGTGGACCTGCGCCAGCTCATCAAGCGGCTCGGCATCACCGCCATCTTCGTCACCCACGACCAGGAGGAGGCGCTCACCATGTCCGACCGCATCGCCGTGATGCGCGCCGGCCGGATCGAGCAGCTCGCCCCGCCCGAAGAGATCTTCGACCACCCCGCCACCGCCTACGTCGCCGACTTCATCGGCTCGTCCAATTTCTGGCAAAGCCATGCCGAGGGCGGCCGCGTGAACCTGCCGGACGGGCAGAGCGCGCCCAGCCACCGCGCCGGCGACGTGACCATCATGGTGCGTCCGCACAACCTCGCCATCCGCCCCGGCGAGGACGGGCCGCTCAAGGGCGCCGTCGGCTTCCAGCGCAACATCGGCGCGCTGGTGGAGTACCACGTCGCCACGGACGGCGGCGGCACGGTGCGCGTCATGGCCATGCGCCAGGAGCGCGGCCGGTCGATCGCCGACGGCACCCGCGTGACGCTGAGCATCCTCGATCCCAACCTGTGCGCCGTGTACGAGCCGCAATGAGCAGCGCCACCGCCCTCCCGCCACGCGGCATGCTGCGGATCGCCACCGACGCGACGCTCGACAAGCTCCTGTCCGGGCGCGGCATCTGGCCCGCCGTGCCGGCCATCGTCGTGCTCGCCGCGGTCGCGGTGATCCCGTTCGGCATCCTCCTGTCGCTCGGCTTCTCCGATATCGCCGTGGAGCGCGGCGCCATCATCTCGCAGACCTTCACGCTCGACTACGTGCGCACCGCGCTCGCCGACCCGCTCACCTTCACCGTCTTCCAGCGCTCCATGGTGCTGGCGCTGTCGACCATGCTGCTATGCCTGTTCTTCGGCTACCCGGTCGCCTACCTCTTCCTGATCGGCGGGCCGTGGGTGCGGCGGCTGATCCTCGTCCTCACCATCGCGCCGCTTCTCACCAGCGGCATCGTGCGCACCTACGCCTGGCTGGTGATCCTCGGCGGGCGCGGGCTGGTCAACAACACGCTGATCGAGATCGGGCTGATCGAGCGGCCGCTGCGCATCATCAACACGCACTGGGCCGTGCTCATCGGCATGGCGCAGATCCACCTGCCGGTGATGATCCTGCCGCTCATCGCCGTGATGAGCCGGCACGACCGCCGGCTCGACGAGGCGTCCGCCAACCTCGGCGCCTCCCGCCTCGGCACCCTCGTCAACGTCATCCTGCCGCTCAGCGTGCCGGGCATCGGCACCGGCGCGGCGCTGGTCTTCACCATCAGCTACACCACCTTCGTGGTGCCGCAGCTCCTCGGCGGCGGCAACTACCTCAACGCCGCCACCATGATCTACGAGCAGGTGGTCTACTCGCTGGAGTGGAGCAAAGGCTCGGTCAGCAGCATGATCCTGATGGCGACGTGCCTCGTCGTCCTCGTGTTCATCGCGCTCATCACCAACCACTTCACGCGCTGGACCAAGGGGCGCGAGGCATGACCCCCCGCCGCCAGCTCGCCGACACGCTCGCCATCGGCGCCATCCTGGCCGTCGCGGTCGTGGCGCTGATCCTGCTCGTGGCGCCGTCCATCGTCGTCGTCATCATCTCGTTCGACACGCGCGCCTATGTCAGCTTCCCGCCCGTGGGCTTCACCCTCGACTGGTACGCCAAGGTGTTCGAGGAGACCGCCCTGGTGGAGGCGATGCTGAACAGCCTGCAGGTGGGCATCACCGTCACGGGGCTGTGCATCCTGCTCGGCGTGCCCACGGCACTGGTGTGCGTGCGCGGGCGCTTCCCCGGCACCACCGCGCTGTCGGTGTTCGTGCTGGTGCCGCACATGGTGCCGGGCATCGTGCTCGGCGTGGCGGTGCTGTTCGCCGGCGCGCTGGTGGGGGTGGGGCCGTCGATCTACCTGCAATCGCTGTCGATCGCCGTGTTCGTGCTCGCGGTCATGGTGCGCACCGTCATGAGCCGCCTGCAACGGCTCGACCCGGCGCTGGAGGAGGCCTCCGCCAACCTCGGGGCGAGCCCGTTCCAGACCCTCGCCACCGTCACCTTCCCGCTGCTGCTGCCGGCCATCCTCGCCGGCGCCGTCTTCACCTTCGTGGAAGGGTTCGACAACCTGTCGGTGGCGATCTTCACTCACGGCTTCCGCGACCGACCGCTGCCGGTGGAGCTGCTCGCCCTGGTGCAGACCACCAACACGCCGCTGGTCGCCGCCGTCTCGGGCGTGCAGATCGTGCTCGCCATCGTGGCGCTGGTGATCGTCGCGGCCACCATCGGACTCGACCGCGTCAACGAGTAGGCGCGCAATTGTTCACGCCGGCCGCTTTCAAAGTCGGCGTGAACGTCAGTAGGATGCGGCCAAACCCACGGGAATCGCTGTCGTGACAAACCTGCCGCTGACGCTCGCCTGCGCCGACTACGACCGCATCATGCCGCTCGCGACGGGCGCCGTCGTTCCGCAGGGCATCGCCCTCACCGTGGTGATCGGCCGCTGCGGCTCCTGGCCGATGCGGGCCGAAATCCTCGGCCGGGTGCTGTCCGATCCGGCCATCGCCGGCGGCGAGGGCTCCATCGGCGCCCACGTGCGGCGCATCGATGCCGGCGACCGCAGCTTCGTCGCGCTGCCCATCTTCCCGCTGCGCGGCTTCGCGGCGCGCGACATCTACATTCGCAAGGACGGGCCGGTGCGCTCGGTCACCGACCTGATCGGCTGCCGCTTCGGCATCTATTCGTGGGTCGCCAGCGGCTCGGTCTGGTATCGCGGCTACCTGCGCCACCTCGGCCTGCCGATGGACAGCCTGCGATGGACCGTCGGCGACATCGAGCGGGCCGGCGAGGTGGCGCCCAGCGGCGCCTTGCCCGAGGGCGTCACCGCCGCGCCGGAGGGCCGCTTCCTCGCCCAGATGCTGGTCGACGGCGAACTCGACGCGCTGTTCAGCCCGCCCCGGCCGCAAGCCTACGACCCGGTCGACGGCCCCATCGTGCGCCTCTTCGAGGACTTCCGCACCGCCGAGAAGGATTTCTACCGCGTCACCGGCATCTACCCGCCGGTGCATCTCGTCATCGTGCGCCGGGCGGTGTGGGAGGCCAATCCGTGGATCGGCGCCAGCCTGACGGACGCCTTCGGCCGCGCCGGCGCCGCCTTCCAGACCGCGATGCGCAACTTTCCCTACGCGACGCCCTGGATCGAGGCCGAGCTGGACGAGACCGTGGCCCTGATGGGCGAGGACTTCTATCCGAACGGGTTCGAGGCCAACCGGGCCGGCATCGACGAATTCTGCGAGCAGGCATACCTCGCCGGCATCGTGTCGCGCCGCCTCACCGCCGAGGAATTGTTCGCCGAATATCTGGCCGCCTGAACCGGGCGCCCCGCGCGCGGCTCAGCCGTGCGCGCTGACGATGTTGGCGAGCTCGTCCACCACGTCGTGGATGAGGCCCGAATCGTCGCCCTCGGCCATGATGCGGATCAGGGGCTCGGTGCCGGACGGGCGCACCACGAGGCGCCCGCTGTCGCCCAGCCGCGCCTTGGCCTCCGCGATCGCCTCGTTCACCGGGTCGAGCTCCAGGGGCCGGCCGCCGTTGAAGCGCACGTTGCGCAGGATCTGCGGCACCGGCTCGAAGCGGTGGCAGATCTCCGACACGCGCTTGCCCGATTGCGCCACCACGGACAAAAGCTCCAGCGCGGCCAGCAAGCCGTCCCCGGTGGTTGTGTAGTCGGTCAGGATGATGTGGCCGGACTGCTCGCCGCCGATATTGTAGCCGCCGGCGCGCATCTCCTCGGCCACATAGCGGTCGCCCACCTTGGTGCGGATCAGCGAGACGCCGATCGATTCCAGGTACCGCTCCATGCCGAGATTGGACATGATCGTCGCCACCACGGTGCCGTGACGCAGCCGCTCCGAGCGCAGCCACGACGCGGCGATCACCGCGAGCAGCTGGTCGCCGTCGACCACCTTGCCCTTCTCGTCGATGATGATCACCCGGTCCGCGTCGCCGTCGAGCGCGATGCCGACGTCGGCGCGCACCTCCAGCACCTTGGCGCGGATCGCGTTCAGCGAGGTGGACCCGCACTCGCGATTGATGTTGAGCCCGTCCGGCTCCACGCCCAGCGTCATCACCTCCGCGCCGAGTTCCCACAGCACATCCGGTGCAACGCGGTAGGCGGCGCCGTTGGCGCAGTCCACCACCACGCGCAGCCCGTCGAGGCTCAGCGAGCGCGGGAAGGTGCGCTTGGCGAACTCCACGTAGCGGAAGCGGTCGCCCTCGACGCGTTTGGCGCGGCCGATGTTGGGGCCGGTGGCGAGGCGGCGCGACAGGTCGCTGTCGATCAGCGCCTCGATCTCGGCCTCCACCGCGTCGGACAGCTTGAAGCCGTCGGCGCCGAAGATCTTGATGCCGTTGTCGTCGTAGGCGTTGTGGGAGGCGGAGATCATCACGCCGATGTCGGCGCGCAGCGAGCGCGTCAGCATCGCGACGGCGGGGGTCGGCATCGGGCCGAGCAGGAACACGTCGGCGCCCACGGCGGTGAAGCCGGCCACCAGCGCGTTCTCGATCATGTAGCCGGACAGGCGCGTGTCCTTGCCGATGACGATGCGCTGCCGCCCGTCATGCTCGGCGAGGACGAGGCCCGTCGCCATGCCGACCCGCATCGCGATGTCCGGCGTCATGACCGCGCCGTTCGCGTGCCCACGAATTCCGTCCGTCCCAAAATACTTGCGCACCATTGCCCAGCCCTCGAACACATCGGGACTAAGCGATTGCGGGCCAGTCGAGTCAACAGGCGAGGCCGCGATGGGGTCCGCGCTCCCCGGCGACGCGTCCGCGCAGGGCGGGGGCGGCGCGTCGGACAGGTCGAGATCAGGCGGCATCGGGCCGGGCGAGCAATGCGGCGAGGTCCCGCCAATGGGCCGCGTCCCAATAGGCGCTGGCGCTGCCGGAGGGGGAGGGCAGGGCGAACAGGCGCGTCGGCCCCCAGGATTGCGCCTGCAGGCCGTAGGGGATCTGGCCGGTGCCGCGCAGGCCGAGCGCGGCGGCCGCCGCCTTCTTGGAGGTGAAGGCGAGGATGCCGGGCCGGTAGCGGGCGATCTTCGCGCGCAGCGCGGCGGGGTCGAACGCGTCGGCCGGCAGCTCGTTGTCGTTGCCGTAGTGCGCCTTGCACACATCGGTCAGCCCGATGCCGTGGGCGGCGAGGCGCGGCCAGTCCTCCGGCTGCATCGGCGCCGGGATCAACCCGGCGGCGAAGAGGGTGGGCCAGAACTTGTTGCGCGGGTTGGCGTAGTAGGCGCCGCGGGCGGCGGACACGCGACCGAGCGCCGTGCCGCAGAACACCACCCGCAGGCCGGGCGCCAGCAGGTCCGCGACATGACCATGCGGCAGCGGGCCGGAGCGGCTTTGCACGGAAAGTGACATGCCCGGACTATACCCTAGATTGCAGATACCGCAAGACAGTGCCCGACCCGCGCGGGCACAAAAAAGGCCGCCGGTGCGGAACACGGCGGCCTCGATGTCATGTCCCGGCGCACGCGGCGCCGGGCATGTGGCTGTTCGGCCGCCGCGCCGTCAGGACGGCTGCGGCTCCAGGCCACCCTCGCCGCCCTTGGGGCGCGGGCGGCTGCCGCCGGTCGACGGCACCGTCGAGGCGCGGGGGGTGGGATCGTCGTCCGGGTTCTCGCGTACCGGCGGCTTGCCCTTGAGGAGGTTGCGGATCTCCTCGCCCGACAGCGTCTCGTACTCGAGCAGGCCGTTGGCGATGATGTGCAGATCCTCGAGGTTGGTCTTCAGCACCGCCGAGGCCGTGTCGTAGCCTTCCTCGACGAAGCGCTTCACCTCGCGGTCGACCAGCTCCTGCGTCTTCTCCGACACGTGCTGGCTGCGCGCGACCGAGTGGCCGAGGAACACCTCTTCCTCGTTCTCGCCGTAGAGCAGCGGGCCGAGCTCGTCGGACATGCCGTACTGCGTCGCCATCGCGCGGGCCATGCCGGTGCACTGCTTGATGTCGGACGAGGCGCCCGAGGTCACCTTCTCGTAGCCGAAGATCATCTCCTCGGCGACGCGCCCGCCCATGCCGACCGCAAGGTCCGCCTTGAACTTCTCCCGGCTCACCGACACCCGGTCCCGTTCCGGCAGGCGCATCACCATGCCCAGCGCACGGCCGCGCGGGATGATGGTCGCCTTGTGGATCGGGTCGGACGCCGGCATGTGCAGCGCCACCAGCGCGTGCCCGGCCTCGTGATAGGCGGTCAGCTTCTTCTCGTCCTCGGACATGACGAGGGTGCGGCGCTCGGCACCCATCATCACCTTGTCCTTGGCGTCCTCGAACTCGGCGTGGGTGACGAGGCGCTTGTTGCGCCGCGCCGCCAGCAGCGCCGCCTCGTTGACGAGGTTGGCAAGGTCCGCGCCGGCGAAACCGGGCGTGCCGCGGGCCAGCGTCTTCAGGTCCACGTCCGGCGCCAGCGGCACCTTGCGCACGTGCACCTTCAGGATCTTCTCGCGGCCGATCAGGTCCGGGTTCGGCACCACGATCTGACGGTCGAAGCGGCCGGGGCGCAGCAGCGCCGGGTCCAGCACGTCCGGCCGGTTGGTGGCGGCGATGAGGATGATGCCCTCGTTCGCCTCGAAGCCGTCCATCTCGACGAGGAGCTGGTTCAGCGTCTGCTCGCGCTCGTCGTTGCCGCCGCCGAGGCCCGCGCCGCGGTGCCGGCCCACGGCGTCGATCTCGTCGATGAAGATGATGCAGGGCGCGTTCTTCTTCGCCTGCTCGAACATGTCGCGCACGCGGCTGGCGCCGACGCCGACGAACATTTCCACGAAGTCGGAGCCGGAGATGGTGAAGAACGGCACGTTGGCCTCGCCGGCGATGGCGCGGGCGAGCAGCGTCTTACCCGTGCCGGGAGGGCCGATGAGGAGGACGCCGCGCGGGATCTTGCCGCCCAGCTTCTGGAAGCGCGAGGGGTCCTTCAGGAAGTCGACGATCTCCTGCAGGTCTTCCTTGGCCTCGTCCACGCCCGCCACGTCGTCGAACATGACGCGGCCGTGCGCCTCGTTGAGCAGCTTCGCCTTGGACTTGCCGAAGCCCATCGCCTTGCCGGCGCCGCCGCCCTGCATCTGGCGCATCAGGAACAGCCAGATGCCGAGGATCAGCAGCATCGGGAACCAGGTGGCGAGGATGCCCCACAGCGAGATGCCATCGTTCGGCGGCTCGGCACGGATGGTGACGCCCTGGTTCTCCAGCTTGTCGATGTAGTTCGCCCCCTCCGGCGCGTAGGTCTGGAAGCGCCCGCCGGTCGAGTACTGGCCGCTGATTTCCTGCTGCTGAATCGTCACGGCGCGGATGTTGCCGTTCCGCGTCTCGTTCAGGAATTGCGAGAACGAGATTTCCGAGGTGTTGGTGCGCTGGCCCGGGTTCTGGAACAGGTTGAACAAGGCGATCAGGAGTAGCGCGATCACCACCCACAGCGCGAAGTTTCGGAAGTGGTTGTTCATAGCGGACCTTCGGTTGCGCCAAATCGAGACGCGGGGGGCGGAAGACGCGCCGCCGTACAGAGTCAAACATAGGATGGCCGGCGTAAACTGCCAAGCTTTGTGGCATGGGTGCCACGGTCGCACCTGCGAGGGCGGACCGCAGCGGCGGCGGATCGTGCCACGCGGCCGCATTTGCGCAAAAACCGTTTAGCGCACGGGGCTTGCCGAGAGATAGTGGCGCGCCCAGTCGCGGCGGCGCACGCCCAGCGTCGGCGCGGCCACCAGCCGGTCGCCGACGAACGCGCCCGGCGCCGCCCGCACCGCCCCAGCCAGCACTCCGGCCAGCACCCCGGCCGGGCAAAACCGCGCCGCCTCGGCCAGCGGCGCGATCGTCACGCCCGGCGCATCAGCGGCGACGCGCACGGCGAAGCGCCCGTCCCACAAGGCGGCCTCGCCCGGACCGAGCACGACCGGCGCGATGCCTCGCGCCTCGCGCCACAGCCGCACGCCCTGGCGGTCCGCCTTCAGGATGGCGCGGCCGAGATTGATGCGGCCCTCGCCCGCGCGCACCCGGGCGGCGGCGGCCGTGAGCCCGGCGAAGCGCGGCGTATAGGGCTGGCCGCCCGCCACCTGCACCGCGAACGCCAGCACGCGCAGGAACACCTCCTCGGGCGCCGCCATCAGCGGGGCGCGCGCCAGCCGCACGCCGCCCGCGCGGTCCACCCGCATCGCGTCGGCCATCACGGTGCGCCCCATGGCGTCCAGCGCCTCGCTGGCGCGGCCGAGGTGCGCCGCGGTGGCGGCCAGCCGCTCCGGCGACAGCCCCACGGCGCCGAGCCGGGGCATCAGCTTGCGCATGGCGATGCGGTCGAACCGGGCATCCTCGTTGGAGGGGTCCTCGCGCCAGGCGATCCGGCGCGCGGCCAGCGCCTCGCGCAGCGCCTCGCGCCGCACGCCGAGCAGCGGGCGCAGCACCACCAGCCCGTCCAGCTCCGCGCGCGGGCGCATCGCGGCCAGCCCCTTGAGGCCGCTGCCGCGCGCCAGGCGCAACAGCAGCGTTTCGGCCTGGTCGTCCAGCGTGTGGGCGGTGACGATGGCGGCGAGGCCCCGCCGCGCCGCCGCCTCGCGCAAGAGCCGGTAGCGGGCCGCCCGCGCGAGCGCCTGCACCGAGCCGTCCAGCGGTTCGGTGACGGTCAGCCGCTCGAAGGGCAGGCCGAGCCCGGCCGCCAGCCGCTCCACGAAGTCGGCATCGGCGGCGGAGCCGGCCCTCAGCCCATGATCGACGGTGAGGATGGTGAGGTCCGCGAGCCCCGCCTCGGCGAGGAGCACCGCCAGCGCGGTGGAATCACCGCCGCCCGAGACGGCGAGGCCCAGCGGCCCCGCCCCGGCCAGAATGTCGAGATCGAGGCCCTGCGGCCACGGCGTCGCCGCCGGCTCGATCACGCGCAGTTGGCCGCCTTCCGCTCGCGCTCCGCGGCGGCGCGCAGCTCGCCGTCGACGCCGGGATAGGCGCCGAACAATTCGTCGAGCGAGGAGCAGGCCGCCTCGCGCTCGCCGAGCTGGTTGAGCGCCCTGCCGAGCTGCAGCAGGCTCTGCGGCGCGCGCGAGTTGTTGGGGTCGGAAGTGTAATTCTCCAGGAACTGGTTGGCGGCGGCGCGATAGTCGCCCTGCGCCAACAGCACCTCGCCCAGGATATAGCGGGCCTCGCCGGCCACCTCGCCGTCCGGGTTGGCGGCAAGCACGGCGCGCGCCTCGTCAGCAGCCATCGCGTAGCGGCCGGACGATTGCAGCTGGCGCACGTTGGCCAGCGCCGAGTTGGACGTCGGCGGCGCGCTCGGCGCGCTGGCCGTGACGGTGCCGTCGTTGCCGGCCGTGGCGCCGCCGGGGGCGCCGTTGTTCAGCACCGACAGGTCGATGGGGCCGCCGACACCGGGCAGTCCGCCCGCGTCGGCCCCGGCAGGCGGCGTGCCGCCGGGGGTGGCCGAGCCGTTCGACGCGGTGGCGCCGCTCGGGGCGGGCAGGGTGCCGAGCGGACGCGGCGGCGCGCCGGGGCCGGCGAGGGCGCCCTGCTGTTGCGGCACGCCCTGCTGCTGCATCATCTGCTCGAGCCGGCGTACGGAGAAGGTGAGCTGCTCGACCTGGCCCGTCAGCATCCGGACCTGTGCCTCCAGCTGCTCGATCCGCGCCGCGCCGTTGGGCTCCTGCTGCTTGCGGTCGCCGCCGCCCAGGAAGCCGGGGAGGAAGCGGTTCTGCACCAGGGTCGCGGCACGGCCGGTCTCGAGCGGCGCGGGGGGCAATGCCGACGCGGCCGCCGGCACGCCAACGGCGATCGCGAGGGCGAGAAGTGTGCGCATGGCAATACTCTCAACAATTGCGGCGGGCCCAGGAGGGCCAGCGCCTGAAACCCCTCTTATAGAGCGGCGGCCGGCGGATTTGAACGGCCTCGCGTATCGCCCGCTCCGATCCGGCCGGACCGGGCGGCGGCGAGGCGAAGCGCCGTCACGCGCCCGCGCGTTCCCCGGCTGGAGAGCGCGCGAACGCCCGGCGGCGTCAGGAGCCGTTCAGCACCGTGACGGTGCGCCGGTTCTGCGACCAGCACGATTCGTCGTCGCAGACCGCCACCGGACGCTCCTTGCCGTAGGCGATGGTGCGCATCCGGCCGGCCGAAACGCCACGGCTGGCGAGGTAGGAGCGCGTCGCCTCGGCGCGGCGGGCCGACAGCGCGATGTTGTACTCGCGCGTGCCGCGCTCGTCGGCGTGGCCCTCGATGGTAACCTGGTACTTGCCGTACTGGTTGAGCCAGGTGGCCTGGCGGTTGAGCGTGTCGGCCGCCGTCGCATTGATCTGCGAGGAGTCGACGGTGAAGTACACCCGGTCACCCACGTTCTGGGTGAAATCGGCCGGCGAGCCGGGGGTGGCGGCGCCGGCGGTGGGCGGCGGCGTCTTGGAACAGGCGGCCAGCGCGCCGGCGACGAGCGCCACGGCGACGAAAGGAGCGGCGAACCGCTTCAGAGATTGCAATGCCATCAACAGAACTCCGACGGGACGTAGCCCGACTATCCGAACGAGGTAAACGGCCGCATACCGGGCGTGGTTAATGCCCTCCGACCGTCGTTTCTATCACCTTCCGGAGGCGCCGCGCCCGCGCGGCCGTCCCCGGCTTCGGCCGGCGCCACGCGCCGCCCATATTCCGACGCGAGGGTCCACCCCTCGCGTAATCCGATGCGAGGGTCCGCCCCTCGCGTTTTGCGTCAATGTCGACTGGCACCGACTTTGACAATCCTTATTCGCGCCGACGCACCGGGGACGGACAACCCGCCGCACGCAGCGGCGCCGGCGACGTCCTTCTTTCGCCGGCTTGCGGCTTTTTTGCGGCGAGCACCGGAACCCGCCGCGCCGCCACCATCAACCGGGGCGCGACGCTTCCGCCGCGCAATGGCCGCCGCTACTGCCGCGTCGGCGACCAGGCCGGATCGGACGCGAAGGTCTGGATCGGCAGCCGCCGCTCGTTCCGGCCGGTGATGTCGATCGTATAGATGTTGGCGCCGCCCTGCGCGCCGCCGCTCTCGCGGAAGAACGCAAGAACGCGGCCATTGGGCGCCCAGGTCGGGCCTTCGTTGTGGAAGCCGCTGGTCAGCAGGCGCTCGCCGCTGCCGTCCGGCGCCATCACGCCGATGGAAAAGCCGCCGCCAGACTGCTTGGTGAAGGCGATGAGGTCCCCGCGCGGCGACCACACCGGCGTCGAGTAGCGCCCCTCGCCGAACGAGATGCGCGTGGGCGTGCCGCCGCCGGCCGCCATGACGTAGAGCTGCTGCGTGCCGCCGCGATCGCTCTCGAACACGATCTGCGAGCCGTCCGGCGAATAGGACGGCGCCGTGTCGATGGCGGCCGACTGGGTGAGCCGGCGCATGGAGCGGCTGCCCAGATCCATCTCGAACAGGTTGGAGTTGCTGCCCTCCTGCAACGACATGATGACGCGGCGCCCGTCCGGCGAGAAGCGCGGCGCGAAGCTCATGTTGTTGAAGTTGCCGAGCAGCTCGCGCTTGCCGGTTTCCACGTTGAGCAGGAACACCTGCGGCTGCGCGCCCTCGTAGCCCATGTAGGTCACGCTCTGGCCGGCCGGGCTGAAGCGCGGCGTCAGCACCAGGGCCTTGCCGTCGGTGAGGTATTTCAGGTTGGCGCCGTCCTGATCCATGATCGCGAGGCGCTTGACGCGGCGGTTCTTGGGCCCGCTCTCGGCCACGAAGGCGATGCGGGTGTCGAAATAGCCGGTCTCGCCGGTCAGCCGCTCATAGACGGCATCGGCCACGATGTGGGCCACGCGCCGCCAGTTCTCCGCCGTGGTGGTGAACTGCTGGCCGACCAGCTGCTGCTCCTGCAGCGGATCCCACAGGCGGAACTCCACGCGCAGGTTGTTGCCGCCCTCCTGCGTGACCTGGCCGGTCACCAGCGCCTCGGCGCCGATGGCGCGCCAGTCGCCGAAGCGCGGCACCTCGGTGGTGCCCATGGTGGGCGAGATGTAGGCGGCCCGGTCGACGGGGCGGAACAGGCCCGAGCTGGCCAGATCCGCCTCCACCACCTGGGCGATCTGCTGGCCGATCGCCGGGTCGGCGCTCGCGAAGGTGGGGATGGCGATGGGCAGCGCCCGCGCCTCGCCCTGGGTCACGTCGATGGACACCAGCGCCTGCGCCGGCAGCGCCGACAGCGCCGCGACAACGGACAGAACGGCGGCGAATAAACGCATCATCGTCAATATTCCTCGGCAACGTACGCTGCGGGGCGGGCAGCACGGACACAACCAAACACAGCGTGGGTCAAGACGGATCCCTCGGGTCGAAATTCACCTGGACGGCCGGAGATGCAAACATCGTCGGCATCGTCCTCGCCGACGCGCGCCGCTCCGCGACCGCAAAACCGGCCGAACCTCGCGGCGGTCAAAACAGATCCCTCGGGTCGAAATTCACCTGGACGTCTTTCCAGGATTCGTACTTCGCGCTCGGCAGGCGGTAGGGCTGGCATTGCAGCACGGCACGGCGGGCCGCGTCCGCCGCCACCTCGAACAGCGGATCCGGGCTCTGCGCGCCGACCCGCTCGATGCTCTCCACCGAACCGTCGATGGACAGGCGGATCTGCACCGTCACCACCAGCGCCTGCGCGTTGGCGAGGCCGATGGGCGGCGTCCAGCAGCGCTGCATCTGCGAGCGCAGGGCGTCCATCTCGCTCAAGGTGAGCTGCGCGGCGGAACGGCCGTCGGTCGAGCCGAGCGACGCGTTGGACGAGCCGGAGCCGCCACCGGTCGGATCGGTGCGGTTGATGAGCTGCGACAGCCGGTCCGCGTTGAAGGCGTCCTGCGTCGCCTGCTTCGGCGGCTCGGGCTTCTTCGCGCGGCGCGGCGGGGGCGGAGGCTTGCGCGAGGGCACCACCGTCTGCGGCGTCGGGGCGGGGGGCGTCGGCTCCGGCTCGGCGGCCGGCGGGGTCGCCTCCTGCGGGTCGATGGCCGCCACCTCGGTCTCGGTCGGCACCTCCGGCGCGGCCTCCGGCTCGGCCTGCGGGGCCGGCGGCGGCGGGGTCGGGGCGGTTTCCGGCTCCGGCTCGGCCACCTCGGTCTCGGAGGGGGTGGGCTCGGCCTCGGGCGCCGGGGCGCTCGATTCGGGCGCGTTGGCGCGGGCGTTCTCGTCCGTGGCGATGGATTCGTCCGCCTCGCCGGTGGCGCCGGGCGCCTCGTCCGGCTGCGGCGGCTCGGGTGCCTCCACCGTCTCCGGCGCGGCGTTTGCCACCACGTCCTTGGCGTCCACCTCACCGATGGTGAGGTCGGTCTCCTCGGCGATGGTCACGAGCTCCACCGGCAGCGCCACCACGGCGGGCGTGGAGAAGCTCTTGGTGCTGCCGAACTGGATGATCGCCGCTGCCAGGATCGTGAAGTGCAGGACGGCCGAAACGATGAGGGCCGTACGCATCGGTCACGACTCCTCGGTCGTCACGAGGCCGATGCGCTTGAAGCCCGCCCGGTTGAGCCGCCCCATGACGCGCATCACCGTGCCGTAGTCCGACGTCGCGTCGCCGCGCACCAGGATCCGCTCGTCGTAGCCGGACGCGGCGATCGCCTGCAGCCGGGCCACGAGCTGGTCGAGGTCGATCTCCTCCTCCTGCAGGAACACCGTGCCTTCGGCGGTGATCGAGATGGTCAGCGGGTCGACGTCGCCCTCCAGCGGCTTGGCCTTGGTCTCGGGCAGGTCGATGGGCACGCCCACCGTCAGCAGCGGCGCCGACACCATGAAGATGATGAG
>JAUIJH010000168.1 GCA_030431335.1 Alphaproteobacteria bacterium | reverse complement strand
TGCGGCCCGCTCGGTCTCGGGCCTCGCGCAGATGCTGGCGCACGAGATCCGCAACCCGCTGTCGGGCATTCGCGGCGCGGCGCAGCTCATCGAGCCGGCGCTGGGCGAGGAGGACCGCCCGCTCGCCCGCCTCATCACCGACGAGACCGACCGCATCGTCAAGCTGATCGACCGCATGGAGGTGTTCGGCGACGCGCGCCCCGTCCAGCGCGCGCCGGTCAACATCCACGACGTGCTCGACCACGTGGAGCGCCTCGCCCGCTCGGGCTTCGCGCGCCACATGGAGATCCGCAAGCAGTACGATCCGTCGCTGCCGCCGGTGAACGCCAACCGCGACCAGCTGGTGCAGGTGTTCCTCAACCTGGTGAAGAACGCGGCCGAGGCGATGACCGGGGAGGGGCGCATCACGCTCACCACCGCGTTCCGGCCTGGAATGCGGGTCCAGGCACCCGGCTCGCCGCACAAGGTGCGTTTGCCCTTGGAATTCTGCGTCAAGGACGAGGGACCGGGCGTGCCGGACGACCTCGTGGCGCACCTGTTCGAGCCGTTCGTCACCACCAAGACGAACGGAACTGGCCTCGGACTTGCCCTTGTAGCCAAGATCATCGGGGACCACGGCGGCGTGATCGAGTTCGAGGCCGGGCAGGGTACGACGGTCCGTGTCCTGATGCCTGCCTATGAAGGCCAGCCCGACGAGGAGATTCAATGACGGGGACGATCCTGGTTGCCGACGATGACGGCGCCATCCGCACGGTTCTCAATCAAGCGCTGTCGCGAGCGGGCTACGAGGTCCGGTGCACCGGCAACGCGGCGACGTTGTGGAGCTGGATCGATCGGGGCGACGGCGACCTCGTGATCACCGACGTGGTGATGCCGGACGAGAACGCCTTCGAGCTCCTGCCTCGCGTGAAAAAGCGTAGGCCGGACCTGCCCGTTGTCGTGATCAGCGCGCAGAACACGTTCATGACCGCGATCCGCGCTTCCGAGCGCGGCGCCTACGAATACCTGCCCAAGCCGTTCGACCTCAAGGAGTTGATCAGCGTGGTGGCGCGGGCATTGTCGGAGCCCCGCGCCAAGCCGATGGAGCGGGCCGCCGAGGCGACCGAGCCGATGCCGCTGGTGGGCCGCTCGACCGCCATGCAGGAGATCTACCGCGTTCTCGCGCGGCTGATGCAGACCGACCTGACGGTGCTGATCCACGGCGAATCGGGCACCGGCAAGGAGCTCGTCGCCCGCGCGCTGCACGACTACGGCAAGCGGCGCAAAGGACCGTTCGTCGCCATCAACATGGCGGCGATCCCCAAGGAGCTGATCGAGGCGGAGCTGTTCGGCTACGAAAAGGGCGCCTTCACCGGCGCCACCAGCCGCCACCCGGGCCGCTTCGAGCAGGCCGAGGGCGGCACGCTGTTCCTCGATGAGATCGGCGACATGCCGATGGAAGCGCAGACCCGCTTGCTGCGCGTCCTGCAGGAGGGCGAATACACCACCGTGGGCGGGCGCTCGCCGATCCGCACCAACGTGCGCATCGTGGCGGCCACCAACCGGGACCTGCGCCAGTGGATCGGCCAGGGCCTCTTCCGCGAGGACCTTTATTTCCGCCTCAACGTGGTGCCGCTGCGCCTGCCGCCGCTCAGGGAGCGCAAGGAGGACATCCTCGATCTCGCGCGCCACTTCTTCATGCAGTGCGAGGAGGAGGGGCTGCCGTCCAAACGGCTCGACCCGGACGCGGTGGGGGCGCTGCAGAACCACCGCTGGTCGGGCAACGTGCGCGAACTGGAAAACCTCGTGCGGCGCCTCGCGGCGCTCTACCCCGAAGACGTCATCACGGCGGCCCACATCGAGCACGAGCTGGACGAGGCGCCGTCCTCCTCGCCCTCAGCGCCGGCCGGGGCCGCCAGCGAGACGTTGCAGGAGGCGGTCGAGCGGCATCTGTCGGACTATTTCGCCGAGTTCGGCGCGTCGCTGCCGCCGCCCGGCCTCTACCACCGCATCATGCGCGACGTGGAATATCCGCTCGTCAGCGCCGCGCTCGCCGCAACGCGCGGCAACCAGATCAAGGCGGCGGAACTCCTCGGCGTGAACCGCAACACGCTGCGCAAGAAGATCCGCGACCTCGACGTGCGCATGATGCGCGGCGTGCGCTAACGCCACGCCGCAACCTCCGGCCCGTTGCATGTGACGGGCCGGATGCCTATTTCTTGATCATGGATGAGCCTCGGAAAGACGTTGGAATGTCGCAACCAAAAGAAGGTTTCACCTTCTACGATTTTCTCAGGATTGTGCTGGCGATCCTGTTGCCGCCGGTGGGTGTCTTCCTCACCGTGGGCATCGGTTGGCAATTCTGGATCAACATCCTGTTGACCATCTTTGGCTATATTCCCGGCATCGTGCACGCGATCTGGATCATCGCGCGCCGCTAGTCGTCACGCTCGCACACGCGCGCGGTTGTTCCGCGCGGCGGAATTGGGCGAGCGCCCGGTTGGCCCCCCGCCAGGCGCGGCCTAAAGCCCTGATGCGGGACGATCCGCACGGGGGGTAGACGCTTGGTTATTGTCGAGACGGCCGAGGAACTCGGCCGCCACACGGGCGAACTGCTCGGCTATTCCGCCTATCGCACCCTGACCCAGGCCGATTTCGACGCCTTCGGCGCACTGTCCGGCGACGAGAACTGGTTCCACGTCGATCCCGAGCGCGCCGCGCAGGAGATGCCGGGCGGCACGACCATCGCGCACGGCCTGTTCGTGCTGTCGCTGGCGCCGGGGTTGCTCAAGGACATCTACCGCATCGAGCAGCGCGGGCGCGGCCTCAACTACGGCTACGACCGGGTGCGCTTCATCCGCCCCGTGGCGGTGAACAGCCGCGTGCGCCTCGCGCTGACGCTGATCGGCGTGACGCCCCATCGCCTCGGCACGCGCATCGAAACCGAGCAGGCGTTCCAGATCGAGGGGGAGGCGGACCCCGTCCTCACCGCGCGCAACATCATCCTGGTGCTGAAATGACGGCTTCGGGCACGATCCTCGGCGCCATCGCGCGCCACGCCGCAACGCGGCCGGATGCGCCGGCGCTCATCGTCGGCGACGCGGTGCTGTCGTGGCAGGCGCTGGCGGCGGCGATCGGCGGGTTCGCCGACGCGGCGGAGGCGGCCGGGGTCGGACCGGGCATGCACGTGGGCATCCTCTGCGCGCCTTCGCCGGCGGCCGTGGCGGCTTTTCTCGGCACTGTCGCGACAGGAGCGGCGGCCGTGCCGCTGCCGCTGTCGCTGCGCTCCGAAGCGCTCGCCGCGCTGATCGCGGACTGCGCGCCGGTCTTGATGATCGCCGACGCGGCGGCGGAAGATGTTCTGGACCGGCCGGCCGATATCCTCATCCGTCCCGGCAAGGGGATGCCGTTTGCCGGCGGCGCTGCGCGGCAGGACCCGTATCCGCCCGAATCGGCCTTCAACATCATCTATAGCTCGGGCACGACGGGGCAGCCGAAGGGCATCGTGCATTCCCGCGCGTTCCGCAACGACCACGCGGCGCGCAAGGCATTCGATTTCGGCCCGGACAAGCGCCTGCTGCTGGCGACGCCGCTTTATTCCAACACCACGCTGGTGCCGATGCTGGCCGCGCTCCACCATGGCGCCACCGTCCAGCTGATGGCGAAATTCGATGCCAGCGCCTTCCTCGCCATCGCCGAAGGCTGGCGCGCCACCCACACCATGCTGGTGCCGGTGCAATACCGCCGCCTCATCGACCATGACGACGCCGCATGGCGCGACCTCACCAGCCTGGAGCTGATGCAGTCGACCAGCGCGCCGCTGGCGCCGGACCTCAAAGCGGACATCCTCGCCCGCTGGCCCGGCCGGCTCCTGGAGGTCTACGGCCTCACCGAAGGGGGCGTCTCCACCGCGCTCGACGCGCGCGCCGCGCCCACCAAGCTGCACACCGTGGGCAAACCGACCGCCGGCGTCGAAATCCGCATCCTGAACGAGGCGGGCGAGCCGGTGGCGGAGGGCGCCATCGGCGAGATCGTCGGCCATTCGCCCTGGATGATGACGGGCTACCACGGCCGCGACGATCTCACCGAGGCGATCCGCTGGCGCGCGCCGGACGGGCGCATCTTCCACCGTTCCGGCGACCTCGGCTCGTTCGACGCGGACGGCTTCCTCACCATCCAGGGCCGCAAGAAGGAGATGATCATCTCCGGCGGCTTCAACATCTATCCGGTCGACCTGGAGGCGGCGCTGCTGGCCCATCCGGACGTGGCGGAAGCGGCCGTGGTGGGCGTCGCGAGCCGGGAATGGGGCGAGACGCCGGTGGCCGCCGTGGTGCTGCGGCCGGGCAAGGCGTCCCCCGGCGAGGCGCTGCTCGCCTTCGCCAACGCACGGCTCGGCAAGATGCAGCGCATCCGCGCGGTGACGGTGGTGCCGGCGCTGCCGCGCTCGTCCATCGGCAAGGTGCTCAAAGGCGAACTCGCCAAGGAACTGGGGGGAGGCGTCGCATGAGCGGCCTGTTGATGACCGGCAAGACTGCGCTGGTGACGGGCGCGGGCAGCGGCATCGGCGCCGCGACGGCACGCCTCCTCGCGGCGCAAGGGGCGCGCGTGGTGCTCGGCTACCACCGCGACGCCGCCGGCGCCGATGCGGTGCTCGCCGACCTGCCGGGCGAGGGGCATTTCGCGCTTCCCCTCAAGATCGACGATCCGAAGAGCCTCGCGGAGGGGTATCGGCGGATCGCGGATGCGTGCGAGGGGCTCGACCTCCTGGTCAACTCGGCCGGTTCCTCGCGCCGCGTGCCGCTCGGCGACCTCGATGCCCTGGACGACGCGCTGTTCGAGGCGATCCTGAAAATCAATCTCGTGTCGCCCTTCGCGGTCGTGCGCTGCTTTCGCCCGCTGCTGGAGCGCTGTCCTGGCGCGGCGGTCGTCAACATTTCCTCGCTCGCGGCGCACACCGGGGTGGGCAGCAACCTCGCCTATGCCGCCGCCAAGGGGGGCCTCAACACGCTGACGGTCGGCCTTGCGCGCGTGCTGGGACCGGCGGTTCGCGTCTTTTCGGTGTCGCCGGGCGGCGTCGACACCGAGTTCGTCAAGGGGCGCGACCCGGCGGTGCTGGCGCAAGGCGCGGCGCAGACGCCGCTCAAAAAGGTGACGCGGGCCGAGGACGTGGCGCAGGCGGTGCTCGCCTGCGCCGCGCTCCTCACCAGCGCCACCGGCATCGACATCAAGATCGACGAGGGGCGTGCGCTGGTCGGCTGGTCGCTGTAACGGGCCGAACGCTACAGGGCGAGCTGCCAGAACACCGGCTGGCCGGCACGCCGGAAGGGTGCGAGCCGCCGCCGATGCCGCCGCGCGAGGAAGGGCGGCGCCTCCATCGTCGGCGTGAAGCCGAAGCTCTTCGGCAGCTTGGTGTAAAGCGATGCCGGCGGTTTGGCGCCGTAGATCCCCTTCAGCGCGGCGCCGGGCTCGGGCTGGTGCATGAACACCTGCCGCACACCCACCACGTCGCGCAGGAAGCCGAGCGTCGCGAGCAGCGCAACCTTCGGCCACAGCTTCTCGTGCCGCTCACGCACCACCGTCTCATACGCCTGGACGGCGTAGGTGAACTGGCGCAGCGGCCGGTTGTGCAGCCAGAATTTGGAGACCCGCGCGGCAAAGCGCAGCCAGTCGGACTGGATCTCCTCGATCAAGGCCACGTCGCCCTCGATGTCGATCCGCACCCAGGCGAGCGTCGGCCGCCCGTCGCGCCGCACCGGGTGATCGCGATACTCGAACATCTTCCGCGCATCGGCGCCGACATATTGCGTGAGGAGCGCGACGTCCTCGCTGGGAAAGCCGAGCTGCAACACCAGATTGTTGCCGTGGCGGCTCGTCTGGCTCCACGTGCCGAGCGCCTCGCTGGCCCATTCGCCGAGCGAGATCTCGAAGTCGTACCACGGCACCTCGAAGGCGGCGGCGACACCGGCTGCCGCGACCTTGGAGAGCGGGCCGTCGATGGCCCGGTCCGCCATCGCGGCGAGGTCGACATCGGCGCGCTCCAGCGTGCCGCCCGCCGCCGCCGCCAGCATGGGCTTCACCAGCGGGCGCTCCAGGAGGCGCGCGGTTTCCCCGGCCTTCAGCTCGGCCACGCGCGCACGCTCGCGCATGCGCCTGGCGAGCAGCCAGGGGCTTTCGCGGTCCGGGTAGTAGAGGAACGCCAGCGTGGACGGCAGGTCGTGCCGTAGCGCCGCTATAGCTTCGGGTTTCATGGGTCCGATCCTGGCAGGCAAACAATGGCCTGCCGTCTCGGACGACAGGCGTCAGATAGTCCGGTTCATGCGGCTTAGGCCGCCGCCTTCGGTGCTGATCACGACGCATCCCTTCTTAGATTGCGGAGGTGGAGGTACACGCGTACCGGCCCGTTGGCAAGTCGCCACGCGCACGTTTACTCGCCAGCGCAAGCTTTTCGTGATCTGCGTCACGTTGCGTGTTCTTGCAGCAACGCGAGCGCAGTCTGCTCGTCGGTGATGAAAGTGGTGGGCCGGATCGTCTTGAACGCCGCCTTGATGATCTCGAGCTTTTCCGCCCCGCCCGACACGAGAATACGTTGGCGGATGCGCCGCAACCGCTCCAGGCTGACGGAGATGCATCGCTCGTTGACCGAGTGGCGCACCACTTCGCCGGCGGCGTCGATGAAATTGTAGAGCACGTCGCCCACCGCGCCCGCCTCGATCAGCGAGCGGCGCTCCGCTTCGGACACGTGGCCGAGCCGGTAGGACGTGGTCAGCTGGGTGATGCCGCCGCAGCTCAGAAGCGCCACGTCGCTCGCCTCGGCCATCTGGAACACCTGGTCGAGGCCGCAATGCTCCAGCAGCGCGTGCTTGGTCTGCGCGCTGTCGACGAGGGCGGGCGCGGGCACCAGGAAGCCCTCCGCGTCGAACAGCTCGGCGAAGCGCCAGGCGAACTCGGCCGGGTTGAAGCGCTTCGCCTCGGTGATGCCGCCGAGGAAGGAGACAACGCGAACGCCGCGCAGCGGGCGCGGCTCCAGGAAGGCGAGCGTCTGGTGCAACGTGCGCCCCCAGCCGACGCCGACGGTCATGTTGTGGCCGACGACGGCGGAAATGTGAGGGCCGGCGACGGCGGCGATGGCGCGCGTCGGGTCGCCCCCGCCGGCGCTGAAGGGGGCGACGACGGCCCGCTCCAGCCCGAACTGGTCTTCCAGCGCCCGCTCGGCGGCGACCAGCTCGTCGAGGTCGGAGCGCACCGTGATCACCACCTCGCGGCGGCGCTTGGCCTCCGACAAGAGGCGCGTGACGGCCACGCGGTTGAGGCCGAGGATCTGCGCCACCTCGTTCTGCGTCTTGCCCTCGACGTAGTAGATCCAGGCGGCGCGGATGCGTTGCGCGCGCTGCGGGTCGTCGAGGGAGGGCACGGCAGAAGGCGCGGTGCGCTCGTCGCGCTCGGTATCCAGCAATCCACCCTCACAGCGTTGGCCCGCAGCGGGGTGGCCGCGGGTTTCAGGTCATCATCAGTGCCGCGATCGCCTCGGGCGCTTCCACGTGGGGCAGGTGGCCGACATCCTCAAACAGGTTGAGCGACACGCGGCCCGGTGCCTCCAGCGCATGACGCCAAGGGATGATCGCATCACGCCGACCCCAGATGATCCGCGTCTTGCAGTCAAGCCTCCTGAGGGCGTCGCGCACGTCGAAGGACTGCACGCCGTCGGGGAACAGGGCGTCCACCATCTGTTGCTGCGCCTCGCGCAAGGCGGGATCGCTGCGCGCGAGGGCGGCGGCCTGGACGTAGTTCCAGCTGATGAGGTCGTCGTTCGCCACCAGGCGCTTCAGCCAGGGGGCGAGGCTTTCGGCGCGGCTCGCGCGGGCGATGCCGGCGAGCACCGCGCCATCGATCTCCGCGCCGAGGCCGGCGGGCGCGATCAGCGTGAGCGCCGCGACGGCATCGGGCCGCTGGTCGGCGAGGGCGATGGCCAGCGCCCCGCCGAGCGAATGGCCGACGAGGTGGGCATCGGCGAGCTCCAGCGCATCGAAGCGCTCGCGCACGTACGCGAGGAGGTCGGCGAAGCCGGCGATTTTGGCGGCGGCCGTGCGGCCATGGCCGGGCAGCTCGATGCGCGAGACGGAAGCGCCCTTGCCCAGGCGCCGTTCGAGGGGGGCCCAGCCGGCCGCGTCCGCGGCAAAACCATGCACGAGCACGATCGGCTGGGCCGCTGCATCGACATTTCGCGCGGGGAGGGGCGCGCGGCGGGTCGATGCAGAATGATGGGGGGCCTCGGGTTCGGGCGCCTTGGCGCGGTGCGCTTCGGCGGCCTCGACGTCGCGCTTCTGGACGCGGCCGCGGGGGCCGGTGCCGTCAACCGCGGCGATGTCGATGCCCTTCAGGCCCGCGAGGCGGCGGGCGGCCGGCGTGGCGCGCACCCCGTTGGCGGGCGGGGCGGACGGTTCGGCCTGCGCGGCGTCGGGCGCGGCGAGGGCGCTTGCGTGCCCGTTGGGGGCCGGCGCGTCACCGGCGGGGCTCGCCTCCGGCGTCTTGCCGCCGGGCGGGTCTTCGACCGCCTCGCCCTCGGCGTAGATCCAGGCGACGGCATGGCCGATGGCGACGTCCGACCCGGCGGGCGCGGTGTGGTGCAGGTAGCCGGCGGCGGGGCTTTCCACCTCCATCGCGGCCTTGTCGGTCTCGATATCGAACAGCGGGGCGGACTTTTCCACCTTCTCGCCCTCCGCCGCATGCCAGACGGCAATCTTGCCGTGCGACATGTCCATGTCGACCTTCGGCATGATGACTTCGGTGGGCACGGCTCAGACCTCGGCTTTGACGAGCTGGCGCGCGGCCCTGAGGATGTCGGGCACCTGCGGCACGGCCGCCTTCTCGAGTTCCGGGTTGTAAGGGATCGGGCACTCGGCGCCGCCCAGGCGCACGATGGGGGCGTCGAGATAGTCGAACGCGTCGCTCTCGGCCACCATCGCGCTCACCTCGGCGCCGACGCCGAGCGTCTTCACGCCCTCGTAGACGCACAGGAGCCGGCCCGTCTTGCGCACGCTGGCCAGCACCGTGTCGCGGTCCATCGGCCGCACGGTGCGAAGGTCGACCACCTCCACGTCGATGCCATCCTTCGCCAGCTCTTCGGCCGCGGCCAGGGCCTTGTGCACCATGATGGAGGTGGCGACGATGGTGAGGTCCGTCCCCTCCCGGCGCACGGCGGCGACGCCGATGGGAGTGGTGTAGCGGCCAGCCGGCACCTCGCCCTTCATCTTGTAGAGGAGCTTGTGCTCGAAGATCATTACCGGGTCGGGGTCGTCGAGCGCGGCGAGGAGCAGGCCCTTGGCGTCGGCGGGCGTGGAGGGCTGCACCACCTTGAGGCCGGGCACGTGGCCGAGCCAGGCTTCCAGGCTCTGGCTGTGCTGTGCCGCCGCGCCGGTGCCGGAGCCGGCGGGAAAGCGCATCACCAGGGGCACCGACACCGCGCCCCCCAGCATGAAGCGCACCTTGGCGGCCTGGTTGACGATCTGCTCCATGGCGAGCGCGGCGAAGTCGGAGAACTGGAACTCGAAGATCGGCTTGAGGCCGCACATGGCCGCGCCCACCGAGACGCCGGCTCCGCCGAGCTCGGAAATGGGCGTGTCGATGACGCGCTCTTCGCCGTACTTGTGCACGAGGTCGCCGGTCACCTGGAAGGCACCGCCATAGACGCCGATGTCCTCGCCCATCAGGATGACGCGTTCGTCCTCGCCGAGCGCGATGTCGAGCGCCTCGCGGATGGCTTCCGCGTAGGAGAGCTCGCGCAGCTCGCCTTCGACCTCGGCTGTGGGCGCCATCATGTTCACGCGGCCAGCTCCGTGTAGACGTCGCGGGTGAGATCGCCCGCTTCGGGGTCGGGACCGGCCTTCGCGGCCTCGATGGCGGCCGCGATCTCGCGGTCTGCTTCCGCCTCCAGCTCCGCCACCGCATCCGCGCTGAGGATCTTGTGGGCGAGCAGCATCTCCGCCATGCGCTTGATGGGGTCCTTGTCCATCCACTCGGCGATTTCTTCCTTGGTCCGGTAGCGGTTGCGGTCGGACTTGGAGTGGCCGCGCCAGCGGTAGGTCACGGATTCGACGAGGGAGGGGCCTTCGCCGGCCCGGGCGCGGGCCACGGCCGTGTCCACCGCCTCGGCGACGGCGGAGAAGTCGTTGCCGTCGACGCTGAGGCCGGGCATAGAATAGGACGCGGCGCGCTCGGCGATGGACTTCACCGCCGTGGAGCGCGCCGTCGAGGTGGACATGCCGTACTTGTTGTTTTCGCAGACGAAGACCACCGGCAGCTTCCACACGGCGGCCATGTTGAGCGCCTCGTGGAAGGCGCCCTCGTTGTTGGCCCCGTCGCCGAAGAAGCACACCGTGACGGCGCCGGAGCCGAGCCGCTTGGCCGCCAGCGCCGAGCCGACGGCGATCGGGATGTCGCCGCCCACGATGCCGTTGGCGCCGAGGTTCCCCTTGGCGACATCGGCGATGTGCATCGAGCCGCCCCGGCCGCGGCAATAGCCCGTCTCCTTGCCGAAGAACTCGGCGAACATCTTTTCGACGTCCGCCCCCTTGGCGACGCAGTGGCCGTGGCCGCGATGGGTGGAGGTGATCTTGTCGTGATCGGTGAGCGGCATGCAGGCGCCGACGGCGCTCGCCTCCTGGCCGATGCTGAGGTGCATCGTGCCGTGGATCAGCCCGCGCGTGTAGCTCTCTTCCGCGCCTTCCTCGAATTTGCGGATCAGGTACATCTTGCGCAGCGCCGCCTTGAGTTCGTCGGCGCTGTACTGGCGGATCGCGAAGGGAGCGTTGCCATCGACGCTGTCAGGCATCGGCGAGTTCCTTGTTGCGGGAGCCAAAGAGCATGGCGTCCTGGCGCGAGCGCAGCGCGGCGAGCTTGGAGTTCGCCGGCAGCTGGGTGTTGGCGGTGGTGATCAATTCGCCCTTGGCGATGGGCTGGGTGACCGTGGCGCCGGTGAGGAGGCCGCACGGGATCGCCTGCGCGCCCTGCGCCTGCGCCACCGTCATGATGTGGGCGCGGTAGCAGTACTCGCCGATCTGATCGAGCGTATCGCCGGGCGCGAGCGCCTTCTTGGCGACGGCGCAGACTTCGGCGACGGGCCGGTCCATCGGCACCATGTCGGCTTTGCCGTAGAGGACGGCGCGGGCGCAGGTGAGCGGCACCTCCAGCGAGGTAAGGTGGTAGGGCCGCAGGAACGTGAAGTACGGCCCTTCGCCCATCTTGAGGTCTTCCATCCGCTCGCGGATGCGCGGGTGACGCATCTCGGCGACGACGAAAACGCCCGGCGCCAGCCCCTTGCCGACCGAAAAATCCACCCGTCCCGCCGCCGACAGCACGCCGCCATCGGCCTGGGGAACCAGCACCTTGCTCAGCTCCTTGGGGCCGGCGGCGGGGCCGTGCATGCCCGGCTTGTCCGGGATGAGCCCGGTGGCGTTGGCGATCGCCGCCATCTCCACCATGGTCTTGGAGCCGTCGACGAACTCCACCAGCATGCGGGCGTTCATGTTCCGCCGGTCCGCCTCTTCCTGGTAGGCGTCGGGGGTGGCGTCGTGGTTGAGGGGGTTGTTCTTGCCCTTGCCGGCGCAAACGATGGTGTGACCCATCGCGGAGACGAACTCGATCAGCTCCATGCAGGAGGAGGGTTCGTCGCCCGCGCCCAGCGAATAGACGACGCCGAGCCGCTGCGCCTCAGACTTGAGGTAGGCGCCGATGGTGACGTCGGCTTCCACGTTCATCATCACGAGGTGCTTGCCGGCTTCCATGCCGGCGAGGCCGATTTCCGCGCCCACGGCCGGCACGCCCGTCGCATCGACGATGACGTCGACGAGGCCGCTCTGAAGGATGATGTCGGCGCTGGGAGCGATCGCGGTCTTGCCCGATTCGATGACGCTGTTGAGCTTGTCGGTGCTCGCCGCGTCGGCCGAATGGCCGTCCTCCTGGAAGGCGATCGAAACGGCCTTGTGGGCGGCGGCGGGGTTGAGATCGGCGATGGCGGCCACTTCCACGCCGTCCATGTGGGCCGCCCGCGCGACGATGTCGGTGCCCATTTCGCCCGAGCCGATGAGGCCGATGCGAACCGGCCGCCCGGCCTCGGCGCGAGCTTTCAGATCCTTTGCCAAGCCGGTGAGTGCAACGTTGCTAGCCATGGCGTCCTCAGCTCGTCTGTTGGATGGGGTTATGTTGAACGAAAGTGTATTCGTCAAGCCATATGTTCAGAAGGGGTCGACCGGCCCAGGCTTCCGGCCGGTGCAAAATGCGGCAGTGCAGCATAGATGCGCGCAACATATTTTGTGCATCTGCACCGTCCTCGGCACTTGACTCGGATTGCGCTTTGAACATGAGTGTATCTCCATTCGCATTTGTTCGCGGCCCGGACGGGTTAAGGTTGTGCGGGCGATTGAATCAGGGGTCGGGGAGCTGAGATGCTCGACCGGCCCTAATAAACAGTCCACTCGGGAGGAGCCTTGATGAAACCTATCACTTCACTGACGCGCCGGTCGTTTCTGAAAACCAGCGCCGCATCGGGTGCGCTCGCCGCTGGCGGCGCGTCCCTCGCCCTGCCGGCGTTCGCGCAGTCCAATCTGCCCG
>JAUIJH010000003.1 GCA_030431335.1 Alphaproteobacteria bacterium | reverse complement strand
GTCGAGGTCCGCCGCCGAGGTTGAGAAGTAGGTCCTCGCCGCCATCTCGATGCCGTTCCAGTTCGCCGACCGCGCGGATGCGTTCGCGGTGGTCGACGGCCCCGTCGGCGAACTCCTCGACGAGAAGCTGGCCGAAGAGGGCATGCTGTCGCTCGGCTACATGGAGCTCGGTTCGCGCCAGCTCACCAACAACGTGCGCCCGATCACCGGCATCGCCGACATCGAGGGCCTCAAGATCCGCCTGCAGCCCAACGAGACGCACCTCGCGACCTTCCGCGCGCTCGGTGCCAACCCGGTCGCGATGGATGTGAAGGAGCTCTATTCGGCGCTGGAGCAGGGCGTGATCGACGGGCAGGAAAACCCGTTCTCCATCATCAACGTCGCAGGCTACGCCGAGGTGCAGAAGCACGTCTCCAACACCAATCACTTCTTCGACTTCATCTCCATCGTCGCCAACCGCGACAAGTTCGAGGCCATGAGCCCCGAGCACCAGGAGGCGATCCTCGCCGCGATGGCAAAGGCGATCGACTTCCAGCGCAAGCTCGCCGCCGAGCAGGACGCCGCGGCGCTGGACAAGCTGATCGCCGACGGCATGACCTTCACCGAGGTGTCGCCCGAGTTCGCCGCCGCGCTGCGCGAGACCACCGCCCCCGTGGCGCAGGAGGCCAAGGCGAAGCTGTCGCCGGACGTGGCGGCGCTGCTGGACAAGACCACCGCCGCAGCCGGCCAGTAAGGCGGCAGCGGGCAAACCCGGCCATGAAGGGGATCGCCCTTGCGGCTCTGGCGCGCGTCGACACCGTCGCGCGCCTTGCCGTCATGTCGTGCATGGCGGTGATGATCGCCGTCGTGTCGGCGCAGGTCGTCATGCGCTACGTGTTCAACGGGTCGATCGACTGGGCCGAGGAGATCTCCCGCCTCGCCTTCGTCGCCACCGTGTTCCTGGCGATCCCGCTCGGCCTGCGCGACGGCGCCCATGTGGGCATCGATATCCTGGTGAAGCAGCTGCCGGCGGTGCCGCGCGACTGGCTCGCCCGGCTGATGTCGTTGATCGCCGCGGCGATGCTGGCGGTGGTGTTCGTCACCTCCATCCACGTGGCCTCGGCGACCTGGTCGGAGCGGCTCGGCTCGCTCGACCTCACGTCCAGCGTCTTCTTTTTTCCGCTGATCGCGTCGGCTGCCCACACCAGTCTCCACCTCCTCGCGCTCGCGCTCTGGCCCGCCGCCCACGCCGCGCTGACGCCGCCCGACCACGACCCGATCACGGAGCGGCCGTCATGAGCCTTTCCGTCATCGGCATCTTCCTCGGCCTGGCGGCGCTGGGAATGCCGCTCGCCTTCTCGCTCGGCACCTCGGCGCTGGCGGGCCTCCTGCTCGCGGGGTTCGACATCTCGATCCTGCCCTCGCGGATCATGAACGCGGTCAACTCCTTCCCGCTGATGTCGATCCCGCTATTCATGGTGACGGGCGAATTGATGCTGAAGGCGGGCATCATGGACCGCCTCGTCGACCTCGCCAACGCGTTCATCGGGCGCGTGCGCGGGGGGCTGGCGCAGGTGGCGATCATCTCCGGCGCGGGGCTCGCCTCGGTGTCGGGCGCGGCGGTGGCCGACGCCTCGGCGCTCTCCTCCACACTGGTGCCCTCGCTCAAGAAGCAGTACGGGCTCGGCTTTTCCGCCGGCATCGTCGCCGCCGCGGCCAACCTCGGGCCGATCATCCCCCCCTCGGGCGCCATGATCGTCTACGCCTTCATGGCCGGCTCCAGCGTGTCGGTGGGCGGGCTGTTCATGGCCGGCGTGGTGCCGGGGCTGATCCTGTTCCTGGCGCTGATGGGGCTGTGCTGGCTCATCGCCTGGAAGCGCGACTACCCGGTCAGCGGCCAGCCCGTCACGCTCGCCAACATCCTGCACCAGGCGCGGCGCAACGTCCTCGTCTTCATGCTGCCGGTGATCGTGATCGGCGGCATCGTGTTCGGCGCCTTCACCGCCACCGAGGGCGCGGCGATCGGCTGCTGCTACGCGCTGTTCCTGGGCTTCTTCGTCACCCGCAAGCTCAAGGTGCGCGACCTGCCGGACGTGCTCCTGACCGCCGCCAAGACCACCGCGGTCGTCGGCGCGATGATCGCCTTCGCCTCCACGGTCACGTTCCTGTTCACCATCGACATGCTGCCGTTCAAGATCGCGGGGCTGATGGAGGGGCTGACGGACAGCCCGTTCGTGTTCCTGTGCCTGATCGCGGTGATGCTCCTGATCGTCGGCATGTTCCTGGAATCGAACGCCGCCTACATCATGCTCGTGCCCCTCTTCCATCCGATCGCGCTGCAATACGGCATCGACCCGCTGCACTTCGGCTTCGTCTTCGTGCTCAACCTGGTGATCGGGATGCTGACGCCGCCGGTGGGGGTGATCCTGTTCGTCGTCTGCGGCATCACCAAGGTGGAAATGGGCACGCTGGTGCGCGAGAGCTGGCCGTTCATCGCGGCGATGTACGTGCTCCTCTTCCTGTGCATGGTGTTTCCGGGCATCGTCACCGCCTTGCCGAACGCCATGGGCTACTGAGTTGCGGCTTCTCCTGATCAACCCCAACACCACCGAAGCGCTGACGGATCGCCTCGCCGCCGCCGCCGCGCAGGTGCTGCCGGCGGACGTCACGCTCCTGCCGACCACCGCCGAGGCCGGCTTCCCCTACATCTCCTCGCGCGCGGAGGCGCAGATCGCCGGGGCGGACGTGCTCGCCACCATCGCCCGCCATCGCGACGACATCGACGCGGTGGCCATCGCCGCCTTCGGCGATCCGGGGCTGCTCGCCGCGCGCGAATTGTTCGACCTGCCGGTCACCGGCATGACCGAGGCGGCGATGGTGAGCGCGCTGATGCTCGGTCAGAAGTTCGCCTTCGTCACCTTCGCGGCGCGGCTCGCGCCCTGGTACGGCGAGCAGGTGCGCCAGGCCGAGCTCGGCGCCCGCCATGCCGGCGTGTTCACGCCCGACCTGCCGCTCGGCGCCATCGACCGGATCGACAGCGACATGCGCGAGCCGTTGATCGCCGAGTGCCGCCGCGCCGTGGCGGCGGGCGCCGACGTGCTCATCCTGTCCGGCGCGCCGCTGGCCGGCATGGCCGCGACGCTCACGGATGACATACCGGCCGTGCTGGTCGACCCGGTGCAGGCGGCGGTCCTGCAGGCGGCGAGCCTTGTGCGGCTCGCCCCGCGCGGCGCGGCCGCCGGCAGCTTCGCCCGCCCGCCCGCCAAGCAGTCCACCGGCCTCCCGGCAGACCTCGCCCGCGTCATCGCCGACGCCGATCCGCCCGCAGGGAGCCGACGATGAGCACCGAAGCGATCCTGGCGCGCGTGCGGTCCGACGCCCACCCCGGACGCGCCTTCACCGCCTTGCCGACCGGCCAGGCGTGCCGCAGGGAACACACCTGATCCCGCCGACTTCCCTGACACCCTTGCGATGCTCCCCGTCGTGGTATCGCTCGGGTACGATCCGCCGTGACTTGGAGTATTCGTCGCTATCATGTGCGAGCTTGTCCTGCTGATGCCGCCCGTCGGCTTGAACGACCACGCCGCAGAGGGGGCGCGCAGAGCGGGCGAGCGAACCGGCGCCACCGGCTGTTTGCCTTCCGCCTTCATCGCCGTCGCCGATGGTTCGGCCGGCACCGGAGCCGCTTGAGATGACGGGCGATCTCCTCATTCGCGGCGCGCGCGTCCTCGCCTTCGACGAGGCTCGCAGCGATCTTCCGCGCGCCGATATCCTGATCGAGCGCGGCATCATCTCGCGCGTTGGCCCGGATCTCGAAATCGAGGGTCCACTGCCGCAGGTGATCGACGGGCGCGGCCAGTTGGCGATGCCCGGCCTCATCAACGCGCACTTCCACTCGCCCGCCAACCTGATGAAGGGCGCGCTGGACGGCCTGCCGCTCGAAATCTTCATGTTGTACGAGGTGCCGCCGCTCGCCAGCGGGCCGCCCTCGCCCGACGTGGTGCGCGTGCGCACGCTGCTCGGCGCGGTGGAGATGCTCAAGCGCGGCATCACCTCGGTGCAAGACGATGCGTTCTTCGTTCCCATGCCCGACCCGGCCGCCATCGATGCGCTGATGTCGGCCTATGCCGCCTCGGGAATGCGGGCGACCGTCGCGCTCGACCAGCCTAACCTCGTCGAATACGCTAAGTACCCGTTTCTCGCCGATCTGCTCCCGCCCCCGGTACGGGCGCAGATGGACGCCGCGCCGCGCCAGTCGCGAGAGGAGCTCGGCGAGCTCTACCGCCATCTGCTGCACCGCTGGCACGGCGCCAAGGACGGACGGATCAGCGCCGCCGTCTCCTGCTCCGCGCCGCACCGGGTGAGCGAGGACTACCTCGCCGACCTCTCCGCCCTGTCGCACGAATGGGACGTGCCGTTCTTCGTCCACATGCTCGAGACGCGGGTGCAGCGGGTGTTCGGCCAGGAGGTGCTCGGCCGCTCGCTCGTGCGCCACGTGCACGATCTGGGCGTCCTCGACGAGCGGATGAACCTTATCCACGTGATCTGGGTCGACGAGGGCGACATGGACCTGATCGCCGCGTCGGGGGCCACCGTGGCGCACAACCCGGTGTGCAATCTCCGGCTCGGCAGCGGCATCATGCCATTCCGGGCGCTGCGCGAGCGCGACATCCCGATCGCGCTCGGCACCGACGAGGCGCTGGCCGACGACGGCATCAATCTGTGGGGCGCCATCAAGATGGCGGGGCTGGTCCACAACATCACCGACGCCGATTTCGGGCGTTGGCCGCTGGCGCAGGAGGTGCTCGACTGTGCCATCCTGGGCGGCGCGCGCGCCATGCGGCGCCAGGCGACGCTCGGCCGGATCGCGCCCGGCTACGCCGCCGACATCGCGATGCTGGACCTCGACACGCTGCCCTTCACCCCGCTCAACGATCTCTCCCGCCAGCTCGTCTATTGCGAGGACGGCACCTCGGTGCGGCGCACCATCGTGGCGGGCAAGGTGGTGATGGAAGACGGCATCGTCGCCGGTATCGACGAGCACGAGCTGCGCGCCGAAGCGCGGGCGATGGCCGCGTCGATGGCGCCCGCGCTCGCCGAGGCACGCGCCGCCGCGCGGCAGCTCGAACCCTACTATCGCACGATGTACGACAAGGCCGTCGCCACGGACGTCGGCTTCACACGCTGGGCATGAAGGACGCCATGGGCTTTACCCCTCGCTACCGCTATCGCGCCATTACCGACCGGCCGGCGGCCGCCTGGCCCGGCGAGCGTCCGCTCGCCGTGATGGTCGCCCTCAACATCGAGGCCTACGCCTATGGCGAAGGGCTGGCGGAAGACCTGGTGCCGGACATGCCGCAGCCGGACGTGCTCAACTCGTCCTGGCGCGACTACGGGCTGCGGGTCGGCGCGTGGCGGCTCCTCGACCTGTTCGCGGAGCTCGATATCCCGGCGACGATCCTGCTCAACAGCAACGTGTGCGCCGCCGCGCCGGACCTCCTCGCCCGCATCGTCGCCGACGGGCACGAGATCGCCGGCCACGGCCGCACCAATTCGGAAAGCAATGCCGGTCTGGACGAGGCGGCGGAGACGGAGCTGATCGAGGAGGTGGCGTCCACCATCGCGCAGGCGAGCGGCGCGCGGCCGCAGGGCTGGCTGTCGCCGTGGCTGGCCGAGACCCCCGCGACGCCCGACCGCCTCGCCGCCGCCGGCTACAGCTACGTGATGGATTTCTGCTGCGACGACCAGCCGATCTGGCTCCAAACCCAGGGCGCACCGCTCTTGTCGGTGCCCTATTCGCAGGAGATCAACGACAGCGCCGCGATCATCGGACGCCAGGCGGGCGCGGCCGAGTTCGCCGACATGATCGTCGACCAGGTGGACGAGATGCTGGCCCAACCGCAGCCCGCGCCACTGGTGTTCGGCCTCGCGCTGCATGGCAACATCGCCGGCCAGCCCTTTCGCCTGCGCCAGCTACGCCGCGCGCTCTCCTACATCGCCGGGAAGCGCGAGCAAATCTGGCTGACGCGCGGGCGCGACATCGCCGAAATCGCCTACGCGCACCCCGACCGCTTCGTCTGACCAACGCCCCGCTACGAGGAGCGGGCGAGGAAGGCGGCGAGATCCGCGTCGATCCCGGTCATCGCGAGGTCCTGCGGCGCGGCGTAGGCGCCGGCGCTGGCTTTGCCGAGCCCCATGCGCACCAGCGCCTCCGCCTGGCAGACGGCCGCGCCGACGGGCGACACCACAGGCACCGGCACCCTGTGCGCGATCCGCCGGGCCATGCCCTCCATCGAGCCCGCGCCCAGCACGATCGCGTCGGCGAGGTCCCGCTCCACGGCCTCGCAGGCGAGCGCCACGGCCTTGTCGTCCGCCGCGGTCTGATCCTCCGTGAGCGCCGTGCCGGTGAGGCCCATGTCGTAAAGCCCCGCGAGGCGGCCCGCGAGGCCGGCCGCCTCCACCACCTCCTCGGTCATCTTCCGCGCCGGTGCGCCGATGGTCAAAATGGCGAAGCGCCGGCTGAGGAGGCTGGCGATGGCGAGCCCCGCCTCGCCGGTCGCGATGACGGGCACGGGCATCAGTTCCTTGGCCGCCTGCACCACCGCCGGGATGATGAACGCGCCGACCACGATGGCGTCGTGCCCGTCATAGTGCCGGGCCAGCGTCGCCAGGAGCGCGTGGCCCGCCACCGCCGCCTCCGCGCGCGTTGCGATGTACGCCGAGCCGAACCCGGCCGTCGCGGCGTCGACGACCGTGCCGGCGGCCGCAACACGCCGCGCCTCCGCGACCATGAGCGCGGTCATCGCCTCGGACGTGTTCGGATTCGCGAACAGGATACGCATCGGACCCCCACCCCTTCGATTCGGGCAATTCGGCAAGGGTTGCGGGCGCAGGCGCGCCGGCGCAACCCTCGCCTCGGCGGGCGATGCGACGGAAGCGGTCTAGGTCAGGAACTGATCCATCCGCGCGAGCATGTCGTTGCGGCCGCGTTCGGGCCGGTCGAGCAGGATGTAGTGCGTCGTGTTCGGCTGACGCCAGTTCACCACTTCCTCGGCGTTGACGAGGTCGTCGACGAAGGCCTCCATGTCGTCCGCCTGACACAGATCGTCGAACTCGGCCCCGACGATCATCACCTTGCAGTAGATCTGCGTCGCGCTGAACAGCGTCTCGCGTCGACCGCCCATGGTGAACAGGTCCTCCAGCATCCCGTTGGGGCTGCGGTACATGGGTGGATCGTAGTCATGCGACCGGGGATCGTTGTCGATCAGCGCCTGGCGGAAGGCCTGGAACATCGCCGGGTCGCGCCAGGCGTTCTTGTCCTCGATGGGGATGTGGTTGTTCCAGTGGTAGTCGAGCAGCTCGAGGGAGTTCCAGGCGTAGTTGCCGAAGTCCTTCTTGTTGAAGCGCTCGGGGTGATCCGGATCGCTCCACTTGGAACCGGCGTTGATGAAGGGGTGCGTTCCGGCCCCGCCATAGATCATCATGTAGCCGATCACGTGGCTGATCTTTTCCGGCCACAGGGCCGCGGCCATGCAGCAGATCGTGCCGCCGACGCCCCAGCCGAAAAGCGCCGCCTTGTCCTGGCCGGTCGCCGCCAGGATGTGGTCGACCGCGGCCTCCACGTCGCGCGTGATCTCGATGCTGCGCGAAAGCGACTTGGCGTAGGGAACGGGCGGCTCTTCCATTTCGGCCGGACGGTCCGAGCGGCCGAAGCCACGCGCGTCGAGGATGTAGGTGACGTGCCCCTTGGCGGCGAGATCGGCTGAGAGCGATCCGTTCGGCACCGGCAGATCGAATTCGCTGAGCCCGGGAATTCGCGTGCCGTGCAGCAGAATGATCGGAACGCGGTCCGCCGGACCGTCCGGCCGCACTTCACGAACGCCGACCTTCACACCATCGCGCGTGGTGATGTGAAAATCTTTCCTCAGTATCTCCGGCATGGTTGCTCCTGTGCTGTCGCGCCCAGCCTAGGGGCCGGCTGCCCGCCGTGCGCGAGCGGCACGGCGTTGTTTCGCGTACCGAAACACCCGCACCTTCGTCAAATCGCTTCACGCGGAAAACGGCCGCCCCCGGCAACGCGGCGCGCGTTCCGCAGAGCGGAATGCCCTCGATCTCGTTTTCCATTTTCCTCAATGTTTCCATCGTCGAACAGCGCGTATTGTTGGCACCTCAGGTTCCGTCCAGGCGCGCGATCTGCCAGAGAGATGGAAAAAGCTGCCGAGCCCTCGCGCACCTGTCGCGGTTCAGTCACCGCAATGACACCGCATCGGGAATTTCGCCGCGCGAAATTCGTCGCGGCCGGGACTGGGGCGGCCGGCTTGGCGTCTATGCTCGGCCCAATGCGATCACGGCCTGCGCCATTTGCCGGCCGCTCGACAACAAAATCGAAACGGGAGGAGGACGCCATGTATGTTCCCATCAAGAGACTGGCCCTAGCCGCGGCATTGCTTGGGACGACCTGCGCCGCGGGGACGGCATGGGGCGCCGATTGCCCGGAGGGATTCCCGAATAAGCCCATCGACTTCCTGGTCGGCTTCGGTGCCGGGGGCGGGACCGACGCCATCGCCCGCTCCATCGCCGCCGCGATCGAGGCGCAACAGGGGTGGACCATCGTCGTCGACAACCGGCCCGGCGCCGGCGGCGGCGTGATGGCCGCCTCGCTCAAGAACGCGGACGCGGACGGCTACACCGTTGGCATCGCCGGCACGGACACCGTCGCCATCGTGCCCTACACCAGCCCGGACGCGCAGTTCACCTGGGACGATTTCGCCTACCTCGGCTCGGGAATGCAGATCAACTACGGCCTCGTCACCCGCTCTGACAGTCCCTTCAGCACGCTCGAAGAATTCATCGACTACGCCAAGGAAAAGGGGCGTGCGACCGTCTCCGTCGGCGGCACGAACCAGGAGGTGCTGGTCAAGCAGCTTGGCGAGCACTTCGGCGTCACCTTGGTGGCCGTGCCGGGCAAAGGCGCGGCGGCCGCGTTGCAGGAGGCGCTCGGCGGGCACGTCGACGCCACCACCCAAGGCAGCCAGCACGTGCAGCAGATCCAGTCCGGCGACATGAAGCAGCTCGCCTCGCTGATCGACAAGCGCGTCGACTATGCGCCCGATTCCAAGACGCTGGCCGAAAGCGGCCTCGACCCGAGCGTCGCCATGCAGGCTTTCACTATCCTGATGGTCCCCAAGGGCGTCGACGAGGCGATCATGACGTGCCTGGCAGGCGCCGTCGATGAAGCCGTCGGCTCCGACACGTACGGCGAGCTGATGCGCAATTTCGACAATAAGGCTGTCAACCTCGGCCCGGATGGCGTCACCGACATCGTCCAGCAAAGCGCCACAAACTACGAAAAAGTCCTGGCCGCCAACTAGACAGCAGGAAACGGGAGCACGTCATGTTGGGTCGCCGTGTGGTCGGTATCGGATCGGTCGGGCTGGGCGTGTTCCTTTTGCTGGTGGGCATTCCGATGAACGTCACCTCCAACGGGACGATCATCATGAATCCGGCCCTGTTTCCCATGGTGGCGGCGTGGCTCATGATCGGCCTCGGCGCCATCCAGATCATCGTGGGCGGGCCCGAGCTCGCCATGCCGCCGCTCAGCGAGCCGGTCCGCTTCGCCATCGTCGCCGGCCTCACGGTGGGCGCGGCGATGCTGTTCGAACCGCTCGGCTACCTCGTCGTCGCCATCGGCCTCATGGTGGTGGTGATCGCCATGATCTACGAGCGCCGCCCGCTCTGGGTGGCGACCACGGTGCTCGCCGTCCCGGTCGGCATCTGGCTTTTCTTCGAATACCTCATCGAGCGGCCGCTGCCTTGAGCACGGGACAGGAAGACGTCTGACGCCATGGACACGGCTACCATCCTCGCAGGGATCTCCGACGCATTCACGCTGTGGAACCTGATGTTCATCGTCCTCGGGGTCACCGTGGGACAGATCATCGGGGCCATTCCGGGGCTCAACATCCTGATGGCGCTCGCCATCGCGATCCCGCTCACCTACTCACTGGACACGCTGGCGGCCATCGCCTTCCTGATCAGCGTCAACAAGGGCGGCACGGTGGGCGGCGCGGTGCCCGCGATCCTGATCAACACGCCCGGTACGCCCGAATCGGCCGCCACCACCTTCGACGGCTACCCCATGGCCCAGAAGGGCCAGCCGATGAAGGCGATGAAATACTCGCTCTACTATTCGGTGTTCGGCGACACATGGAGCGACATCGTCCTGATCACGGTGTCGGCTCCTCTGGCCCTCGTCGCGCTCAAGATGGGCCCGATCGAGATCCTGGCCCTCATGGTGCTGGCATTCTCGGTGATCACGGGCCTCGTCGGCGAATCGATGGTGAAGGGGCTGATCGCGGCCGCCCTCGGCTTCCTGGTCGCCTCGGTGGGCATCGATCCGGGCCAAGGCACGCCGCGCTTCACCTTCGGCTATCTCACCCTCTACGACGGGCTGCCCTTGACCGCGCTCGCCGTCGGAATGCTCGCCGTGTGCGAGATCTTCCAGCGGCTTGCGCAGCAGGTGCGTGGCATGCCGGCCGCCGCCGCCGCGCCGACGCGATCGGCCGATATCGCCGACCGCACCGTCACGTTCAAGGAACTGCTGGCCAACAAGTGGGTGGCCTTCCGCGCCGCGCTGATCGGGACCTTGATCGGCGCTATCCCCGGGCTCGGCTCGGCGACCGCCGGCTTCCTCTCCTATTCGATCACCAAGCAGTCGGCCAAGGATCCCGAAGCGTTCGGCACCGGCGATCCGCGCGGCATCGCCGCGTCCGAGGCGGCCAACTCGGCGGTGGTGGGCGCCAACCTCATCCCGATGCTGACGCTCGGCATCCCCGGCAACATCGCCGCCGCGCTCCTCGTCAGCGCCTTGATGATCCATGGCGTGCAGCCCGGGCCGCTGTTGTTCGAGCAGCAGGGCCAGCTCATCTACGGCCTGTTCGGCGCGATGCTGATCGCCAACCTCGCCAACCTCGGCGTGGGCCAGGTCGGCATGCGCTTCTGGGCTTTCGTGGTCAGCGCGCCGAACACGGTGATCTATCCGGCGGCGCTGCTCCTGTGCGTCACCGGCGTCTATATCTCCGCCGGCGGGGTGATGGGGCTGGTGGTGATGGTGGGGGCCGCGATCCTCGGGTACGTGATGCGCCTGTTGGGCCTGTCGATCATCGCCTTCATCGTCGCCTTCGTGCTGGCCGGGCAACTCGAGAGCGCGCTGCTGAAGACGATGCTGATCACGGGCGGGGACTACATGCAGATCCTGCATCACCCGATCGCGATGGCGCTCCTGGTGCTGTCGGTTATCTCGATCATCGTGCTCGGGCGCCGCCGCCCGACGTTGGGGCGCAAGCCCGGCGCCGCCGCAGCCGCCTGACTAACGCGCGAGCGCCTGGGCGATCTCGGCCACGGTGCGCACGTTGGCGATGCCGCGCTCCGCCCCGGCAAGCTGCGCCTCGACCGACGCGGCGGCAACGCACGCGTCGATGGCGATGACCGAGCCGTACCCGCGATCGCCGGCGCTGCGCATCGAGGATTCGATGCCGGAATCCACCGAGACACCCGCGAGGATCACCGTATCGACGCCGGCGTTGGCGAGGAGTTGGTCGAGCGCGGTGCCGTTGAAGGCGCTGCTGGCGGGCTTGTTGAGCACGGCTTCGCCCCGCGCGGGGGTCACCTCCGGCATGAAGGCGGCGGCCTCGTCGTCCGCAGCCAGCGCGAGGCCCAACGCGCGGCGCTTGGGCGCCAGATCCCTCCCCTCGGAAAGATTGCCGGCGGTGCGCACGTGGAACACGGCGATCCCCGCCGTGCGGCACAGCCCCAGCAGCTCGCCCATCCGCGGCAGCGCGTCTGCGGCGCGGTCATAAAAGCCCTCGAAATCGGCGTTCGGCGGTTGCAGGCCGGCGTTGCGGAAGGCCGGGTCGCAGGTCAGGCGCTGCGCGTCGATGACCACGAGCGCGGTCGTCGCAGGGGTCAGCGCCTGCTGGATGGCCGGGCCGAAAATGGTGGAGTAGGGCTCCGCCGCGCCGCCCCCCGGCGTGTTGGGCAGGAACGGGCGCGTCGGCAGGTAGGGCCGCACGCGCTCGATGCCGCTGCGCTGGGCCGGGTCCGCGTCCGCCGCAGCCGCAAGCGCCTCGCCGAGCGCCGCCGCCGCGACGACGGAGGTCGCCTGCTTCTTCGTGTTGGCGATACAGGCCGCGTGGCTCGCGAACGTCGAATCGGCGCAGGCGTCCTCCACCACCATGACGCGGTAGCCGAGGTCGGTCGCGTCGTAGACGGCGCTCTGCACGCAGCCGCCCGTGGAGGTCCCGACGAACACCAGCGTGTCGATCCCGATATTGCGCAGGATGCGGTGGAGGTCCGTCGCCGCGAACACGCCCGAGGCCGATTTGGAGATGACGATCTCGTCCGCCGCCGGCTCCAGGCCCTCGAGGAAATCGGCCTCCTTGCTGCCGGAGGGCACGATCAGGCCGCGCACCAGCTGCTTGAGGCCGACATCGCGCGAATCCTTCGTCCGCTCGGCCACGCGAATGTGGATCACCTCCATGTGCTTGGCGCGGAATGTGGCGATGAGATCGGCGATCACCGGCGTGATGGTGTCGATCTGCGCGAAATACTCGTCGAAATAGCGGATGACGCCGAGGTCCTGGGCCGTGCGGCCCTCGCCCCAGTCTCGGCTCGCGTCGAAATATTGCATGTCGACGACCATCAGCGCGGTCTTCTGCGGGTCGAGGGTGGGAACGGCGGGGGCGTCTAGGGGCATCGGTCGGTCTCCGGCGCGGGTTGGCTCGCCGGCCGGCTCGGCGCGGCGGCGGCCTCTTCGGCGAAATGGCAGGCGACGGTGCGCCCGTCCGGCAGGGGGCGCAGGGCGGGCTCTTGCGCGGCGCAGCGGTCGGGCGTGCCGAGCCGGTCGCGCAGGAAGCAGCGGGTGTGAAAGCGGCAGCCGCTGGGGATGGCGAGCGGCGAGGGCACGTCGTCCTTGAGGACGATGCGGTTGCGCGCCCGCTCCTTGTCGGGATCGGGCAGCGGCATCGCCGACAGGAGGCTCTGCGTATAGGGATGGGCCGGGGCGTCGAACACGGCGCGGGCCGGCCCCAGTTCCACGATGCGCCCCAGATACATGACGCCGATGTCGTCGCTGAGATGGCGCAACGAACCGAGGTCGTGCGAGATCATCAGGAACGTGAGCCCGTGCTCCTGCCGCAGTTCCTTGAGGAGGTTGAGGATCTGCGCCCGGATCGAGACATCGAGCGCGGACGTCACCTCGTCGCACAGGATGAATTCGGGCCGCACCGCGAGGGCTCTGGCGATGGCGATGCGCTGGCGCTGGCCGCCGGAGAACTGGTGCGGCCGGTCCCCCATGCGGGCCGGATCGATGCCGACCGTCTCCAGGAGCTCGCCGACGCGGGTGCGGCGGACGGCACGGCCGACGCGCTGATGTGTGCGGATGGGCTCGCCGACGATCTCCTCCACCGGCATCTTGGGATCGAGGCTGCCGTAGGGATCCTGGAACACCATCTGCATCCGCGAGCGCACGGTGCGCAGCGAGCGGCCCGACAGGCGCGTGATGTCGGTGCCGCCGAAACGGACGCTGCCGCCCGTGATCGGCGCCGCGCGCAAGAGGGCGCGGCCCAAGGTGGACTTGCCGCACCCCGATTCGCCCACGAGGCCGAGGCACTCTCCCTGGCGGATGCGGATCGACACGCCGTCGACGGCGCGCACCACCTCCCGTTCGCCGCCCAGGAGGCCGCTTTTCTTGTAGTGGACCTCGAGGTCGTCGGTTTCCAGGAGCGCGGTCATCGGCTGCGTTCCAGCCAGCCGTCGGGCTCGGTGCCGTAGCAGCGCGCGAGGTGCCCGGCGCCCGCGCGCGGCCCGAGCGCAGGTGCGCCGGCGGTGCAGATCTCGCGCGCATGGCCGCAGCGGGGGTGGAAGCGGCAGTGGGCGGGGATCTCGGCGAGGGCCGGCGGGCGACCGGGGATGAAGGGCAGCATGTCCGGCGTGGCGGCGTCGAACGGGATGATGGAATCGAGCAGGCCCCACGTGTAGGGCATCCGCGCGCGGTAGAAGAGCGTGTCGACGGGCGCCTGCTCGACGATCTCGCCGGCGTACATCACGTGCACGTCGTCGCACATGCGGGCCGCGACGCCGAGGTCGTGCGTGACGAGGAGGATCGAGGCCCCCGTCTCCGCGACGATGGAGGCCAGAAGCTCCAGGATCTGCGCCTGGATGGTGACGTCGAGCGCCGTTGTCGGCTCGTCGGCGAGGATGAGGCGCGGCTCGCAGGCGATGGCCATCGCGATCATCGCGCGCTGCAGCATGCCGCCGGAGAACTGGTGCGGGTAGTCGTCGAGGCGGCGCGCCGGCGAGGGAATGCCGACGCGGGCGAGGAGCTCGGCCGCCCGGCCGCGTGCCGCGCGCTGCGACAGCCCCATGTGCGCCACCATCGCCTCGGAGAGCTGGCGGCCCACGGTGAGCAGCGGGTTGAGGCTGTGATGCGGGTTCTGGAACACGAAGCCGATGTCGCCGCCGCGCAGGCGCCGCAGCGCCCGCCGCCCCATGGCGAGCACGTCGCGACCGTCGAACTCGAGCGCATCGGCGGTGATCCTCGCCGTGGGGCCGGTGGTGAGGCGGGCGAGCGCCAGCATGGTGACGGACTTGCCGCTGCCCGATTCGCCCACCAGCCCCACCACCTTGCCCCGCCCGATCGCGAGGTCGATCCCGTCGACGGCCGTCAGCCAGCCGCCGCGCCCGCGAAAGGCGATGCTGAGATTGCGGACGCTGGCGAGCGGGCCCTCGTTCATGCCGCCCCGTAGCGCTCCAGGAACGCGACATAGAAGCGCTCCAGCCCGTCGAGGCCGGCGACGCCGTCCTTGCCCTCCAGCACGAAATATTCGTCGCTGGTGGCCGCGCGCGCGCCGAGGCCGGGGGCCCCGCCCTGCAGCGAGGGCACGCCGAGGAGCTTGCCGTAGTGCGCCCAGGGACCGCCGAATGCCTGCATCGGCCAGGGGCGAACCTCGTGGCCCATCTCGGTGTGAGTCTCGACGGCGGCGGCGATCAGGTCGGCGTCGAGCGGCGTCTGGTTCCAGTCGTAGGCGCCGCGCTTGACGATCTCGATGTCGCTGAAGCCGTGCGCGTCGAGATGGGCGCGGATCAGCCCGATCAGTTCGCGGGCGGGCACCGCCGAGATGGCGCGCAGGTCCACCGTCGCGATGGCATCGTGGGGCAGCAGGAACGACTTGGTGCCGGGGCCGGTGTAGCCGGCGCGCAGGCTGGAGACGTTCATGGCCGGCCCGTAGAGATAGCGCCGGGCGAGCGCCTCCCCGTCGAGCCCCTCGCGGAAGACGCGCACGGGGAAGGACGGGTTGAGGCCCGGCAGCACCGCGTTGGCGCCGTTCGCCTCGATGCGGCGCGCGAGGTCGGCGACGAGCGGGGCCTCCCAGTCCGCGAGATCCTTGTCGGTGGCGAGGGCGGCGGTGAGCGCGGGCGGCAGGATGCGGCTGTCGGTGTCGACCAGCGTCGACAACGCGGCGACGAGCCGCCAGGCCGGATTGTCGACCACGACGTTGGTGGCGCTGTGCACCGAGCCGCCATCGGGCCCCCGCCCCCACTTGGCGCCCGAGGCGACGAGATCGAGATAGACGAGCCCCTTGTAGCCCAGCGAGAAGCCGACGAGGCCGGACGGCGTCTGGCTCGAACGGGGGCCGAAGATGCCCGTGACGCCCTCGAGCCCGCCCTTCGCCTCCACCAGCGCGGGAAAGTTGGGGCTGCCCAGGATCTCGGCGCCCTCGATGGCGAAGACGAGGTTGACCGGCAGCGTGCCCGTAACCGCGATCATCGCCTTGACGGTGTGGAGGAACGCCATCAGCGGCCCCTTGGCCGCCGCGCCGCGCCCCATCACCACCTTGTCGAAACCGTCGAAGGCGGTCACCTCGCCGGAGAAGGGATCGTGCGTCCAGGGCTCGGTGCCGACGGGGCGAAGGTCGTAGTGGCCGTAGATCAGCAGCGTCTTGGGGCGGCCGAAATCGAGCGTGCCCCACACGCCCGGATAAGGGTCCCCGACATCCACCACCTCGGCATCCGTGCAGCCGATGGCACGCAGCGCGTCGGCGGTGAAGGCGGCGCCCTCCGGCAACGCCTGACGCTCCAGGCTGATGCTGGGCTGGCGGATGAAGTCGCTGATCGCCGCGATGGTCTCCCCGCGGCGCGCCGCGAGTTCGGGAAGGACGGGCGCGCTCATGGGGCGACCTCGCCTTCGACGGGGAGCGTGAAGATTTCGGCCGGGTTCGCCACCAGCATCTTGTTGATTGCCTCTTCTGTGATCTGCCGTTCGGTGAGGAGCGGCACGAAGTGGGTGAGAAGGTAGTCGTAGCCCTTGCCGCCGTTGCGGTGCATTTCGGACATGCGATTGCGGTCGCCCGACAGGAGCAACCGGTCGGCGTGGCCCTCGGCGCACAGCATCGCCAGAAGGTCGGCGCGGGTCTCGTCGAGCAGCCAGTGCTCCTTGCCGATGACGTCGAACTGCACGGCGGCGCCGCGCGCCAAAAGGGTGCGGAGATGGCGGATGTCGACGTTCTCGTCGGTGTGGCCGACGATCACGCGGTGGAGCGGCACGCCCTCCTCCTCGAACAGGTCGAGGAACATCGTGCCGGCATTGCCCCCGTCGATGTGGAAGCGGGCCGAGGCGGAGGTGTGCGTGGTGATCGCCGCGCCGGTGCGGTGATGGGCGCGGGCGACCGCGCGGATGCACTTTTCCTCATTGCCCTCGATCAGCGCCTGGCCGACGGCGGCCTTCAACAGGCCGCAGCGCGCCGGCCCGCCGTCCGCCCCCTCCAGCACCTCGCCGACGAGGAAGTCGGTCAACGTCTCGATGCTGGCTTGAGGCACGAAATCGGGATGGCAGGATTCCACGTAGAAGCCCGCCGTCGCGATCACGTGGAGGCCGGTGCGGCGGGAGATCTCGGCGAGGGCGGCAAGGTCGCGCCCCCAGCCGTGCACGGTGACTTCGACGATGGCGCGCCCGCCGGCGGCGTGGAAGCGCGCCGCCTCGTCGACCACCATGTCGAGGTCTCGCAGGTACATCGGCTCGCCGGTGCGCGGGAAGTCCGCACTCTTGGCCATGGTGTAGTCGCACCACAGGTGCTCGTGCGCGGCGGTGATGCCGAGCGCTTCGGGCGCGATGTCGCCGAGGACGGTGCGGATCACGCTCACAGGCGGCGGCCCTCCAGCATGGCGAGCGCCTCGCCGGTGCCGACGATGCGGATGGCGCCGCCGGCGAGGCCCTGCATGGTGGTGCCGTGCGCGGCCAGCGTCTCGCTCGCCGAGGCGTCCTGCACGACGAGGACCTGGAAGTCGCGGTCGGCCGCCTCGCGCGCGCCCAGCGCCACGGTGATGTTGGCCATCATGCCCGCGAGCAAAACGGTGGCGATGCCGCGCTGGCGCAGCATGTCTTCGAGGCCCGTGCGGTGGAAGGCGCTGTAGCCGCCGCGCGCGATGACGGGCTCGTCGGGCTGCGCGTCGAGCGCGCCCAGCGTGGCGCCGTCCGCCGCCGCGCTTTGCGGCCGCTCCAGCCCCGAGGCGGCGAAATGCCGGCTCTGCGGCGCTTCGAGCGCGGCCCGCAGATGCACCACCAGAACGCCGCGCGAGCGGCATTCGCCGAGCAGGCGGGCGAGGTTGCGCTTGGCCGCCTCCACCTGCGCGAAATACTCGTCGAGCTCGCGCGCGACGCCGCGTCGTGCCGCCTCCGCGTCGAGCCCCCGGCCGCGGCAGGTGGTGAAGTCCTGCACGTCGATGAGGACGAGCGCGGCGACACCGGGGCCGACGGGCGCCAACGGCATCGGGCGCATCAGCATGTGATAGGGCGTGCGGGCGGGCATCAGCGGAGCGGGCTCATTTGGCGTCCAATATGTCGGCGAGACGCTCGCCGAAGGCGTAGATGCACAAGGTGGTGACGAGGATCGCGAGGCCAGGGAAGAAGGTCACCCACCACGCGATCTGCAGCGTCTCGCGGCCGTCAGCCACCATCAGCCCCCATTCGGGCGTGGGCGGCTTGGTGCCGAGCCCGAGGAAACCGAGCCCCGCCGCGATCAGGATCACCGTCGCGATGTCGAGCGTCGCGTAGACGATCACCGAGTTGCGCAGGTTGGGCAGCACGTGGCGGGCGATGATGGTCCACGGCCCGACCCCGGTGATCTCGGCGGCGGTGACGTAGTCCGCATGGCGCAGGCGCAAGGTGAGGCTGCGCACGAGGCGCGCGTAGCCGGGCGAGGACGCGATGCCCACGGCGAGGATGAGATTGATGGTGCTCGGCCCCAGCACCGCCACGATGACGATGGCCATCAAGGTGCCGGGGAAGGCGAGGAGCACATCCATCACGCGCATCGCGACGCCGTCCGTCCAGCTGCCGAAATAGCCGGACGCGACGCCCGCGAGCACGCCGATGGTGGCGCCGATCGCCGTTGCCGTGAGGCCGATGGTGAGCGAGAGCTGACCGCCATAGACGACGCGCGAGAAGACATCGCGGCCGAACAGGTCGGTGCCCATGAGATAGTCCGCCGATGGCGGCATGAGGGCGTTGATCGGGTCGACCTCGGCCGGCCCGTAGGGCGCGATGAAGCCGGCGAACGCCGCCAGGAACACGATCGCCGCAAGCCCGATTGTGGACGGCGACAGGGCGAGGCGCAGCCATGCCGGCGCATTCGCCCACGCCCGCCCCGGCCGTGGCAGCGCGAAGGCGAAGCGCGAGGGGATGGACGGGCGGTCGACCATCAGCGCGTCACCCGGGGGTCGAGCGCCATCTGCAGCACGTCGACGAGGAGGTTGAGCACGACGTAGGAGGCGGCGAGCGCCAGAGTGAAGCCCTGCACGATGGGATAGTCGGCGTTGAGGATGGCGTCGACGCCGAGGCGGCCGATGCCGGGCCGGCTGAACACGGTCTCCACGATGACGGTGCCGGTCATCAGGTTGCCGAACTGGAGACCCATCACGGTGAGCACGGGGGCGAGCACGTTGGGCATCGCGTGGCGAACCACCACGAGGCGGCTGGACAACCCCTTGGCGCGGGCCGTGAGCATGTAGTCGCGCTGCATCACCTCGACGAGGTTCGAGCGCGTGAGGCGGGCCACGATGGCCGCGCCGGGCAACCCGAGCGTGATGGCGGGCAGCACCATCGCCTTGGCCGAGCCGACGCCGAGCACCGGGAAGACGGGGAAGACGATCGCGAACACCCAGATGAACATCAGCCCCAGCCAGAAGGTGGGCGCGGCGATGCCGAGGGTGGCGACGAAGACGAGCGCGCGGTCGACGATCGAACCGGGCCACAGCCCGGCGAGGATGCCGAACGACAGCCCCAGCGCGATGGTGACGAACATGCCCGAAAACGCGAGGCGCAGCGTGTAGGGGTACTGCTCCAGAAGGAGCTGCGCCACCGGCTGGTTGTTGCGGTAGGAGGTGCCCAGATCGCCGGTGAGCACGTTGCCGAGGTAGGAGACGAATTGCAGCGGCAGCGGCTGGTCGAGCCCCAGCTCGCGGCGGATCGAGTCGATCATCTCCTGCGTCGCGGTGCCGGAGGGGACCTGGCCCCCACCGGACTGGGTGATCATCACCTGGATCGGGTCGACCGGCAGCACGTTGAGGAGGAGGAAGACGACCAGCACCATCGCGAACATCACCGGGATGGCCGCGAGGGTTCGTGCCAGCACATAACGCCGCATCGGGTCGCCTCAGCCTCTTCGCCTGCCGGCCGCGATCATTTGGCCGCTTCGGCCGCGTAGAGGATCGGCCGGCCCTGGCGGTCGTAGACGAGGTGGTCGATGTCGCCCTGGCCGATCCAGAACCAGACGTCGTCGAAGATCGGCAGGAGCCAGACGTTCTCCATCGCCTGCTTCTGGATCTCGGCGTAGAATTCGGCCCGCTTCGCCGGGTCGGTGGCGGCGCCGGCCTCGGTGATCAGCGCGTCGAGGGCGGGATCCTTGATGCGGGTGCGGTTGAACTGGCCGCCACCGTCGACCTGCTCCGAGGAGAACATGGTCGGGATCACCTGGTCGGGGTCGACCGCCGACCAGCGCATCTGCGCCGTGTGGTAGTTCTGGTCGGCGACCTGGGCGGCGAAGGCGGGATAGTTCTGCACCGTGAGGTTCGCGTCGATGCCGATCTTCTTCAGCATCGCCTGGGCGAGTTCGGTGACCTGCTTGTTCACCGAGGAATCGAACATCGCCATCTCGATGGTGAGCGGCTCGCCGTCCTTCTCGCGGATGCCGTTGGCGCCCATCGTCCAGCCGGCCTCGTCGAGCAGCGCGGCCGCCTTTTCCGGGTCGTAGCCCCACATGTCCTTGACGGCGGGATCGTAGCCGAAGGTGGTCGCCGTCAGCGGGCCGTAGGCCGGCGGATGCTGGTTGAACAGCACCGCGCGCACGATCGCCTCGTTGTTGATCGCGTAGAGCATCGCCTGGCGGACCTTGAGATCGTCCGTCGGCGCTTTCTCAACGTTGATCGGCAGGCTCCAGGAGAAACCCGGCTGCGGCACGCGGGTGATCTTGTAGCCCTCGCCCTCCAGCGCCGCCACCTGCGACAGCACGGGGAAGTGGGTGAGATCGACCTCGCCGCTGCGCAGCGCGTTGATGCGCGTGGACGCCTCCGGCACCTCCTTGACCACCAGGCGCTCCACCGCGGACGGCCCCTCGTGGCCCACGAATGCCGGGCCCCAGTTGTAGTCGGGGTTCTTCACCAGGTGGACGTCGTTGCCCTCCCACTTGTCGAACATGAACGGGCCAGTGCCGACCGGGTGGTTGGCGACGCCCTCGCCCATCTCGGCGACGGCCTTGGGCGACACGGGCGACAGGTGCGGCTCGCTCACGTTGGTGAGGAAGGCGCCCCAGGGGCGGGACAGGTGGATGGCCACCTTGTACTCGTCGAGCACTTCGGCCGATTCGAAGGGACCGATGGCCCCGATATTGAGCGACTTGGACGCCGGATCCTTGATGCGGTCGAACATGAACTTGACCGCTTCGGCATTGAAGGGCGTGCCGTCGTGGAAGGTCACGTCGTCGCGCAGGGTGAAGGTGTAGGTGAGGCCGTCGTCCGACATCTCCCACGCGGTGGCGAGCCCAGGCTCGAATGCGCCCGATTCCGGCGACCAGATCAGCGTATCGTAGATCTGGCGCATGACGCCGAGGTCGCTGCCGCCGGACCAGATGTTGGGATCCAGGCTGCGGGGCCGCGTGTAATAGCCCCACGTCAGCGTTCCGTCCCCAAGCGACGATTGCGCCGCGGCAGGGCCGGGCAGCGCAGCCGTCAGCGCGACAGCGATACTCGCACCCGCAAGTATCCCTCGTAACAAAGCCTGCATGCGGCCCTCCTATTGAAGTGAAATTTTGATACGCAACGCAGGGAGGCGAACAATTGACATCATCGCCTCAACCAAAACGCGAGACTCAATAGTCAACTACGCGACCGTCAAAGCAAATAAATGCCTCGACGGGTCAAGTTTTCATGGATTCAACCTACAAAAATTGAACACAATCTTGCTAAACGCGCAAGACAGTCTTTCACGCAAATTTCACGCAAGCGCGATCAAGTTTTAGGCAAATTCGTGCCCGCATTGTCGCGAATTGCAGCATAACAACCCACTGTTGCGCGGTCTATTCGCAAGATTTTACCAGCTTCAGTGTTTGGACAGCGGTGCCGCCCTTCTCAGACACCGCGATGATTTCGACGGCGGCATCGTCGCAATCGGCCCGCACCAGCCACTCCACCGGCTTGGCCACGGGCGACCAGCTCTGCCCCCAGGGCGACCAAGTGTATTGTCGCTGGTTGCGCCCGGCGAGGTGGCCGAGCTCGACGCGGGCCGGGTTCATCACCAGGCTCGCGCCGCGACCTTCGAGCCGCACACTCACAGGCTTGGCGACGCCGTTCCGGATCGCCACGTCGGTGAGGTTGGTCGGCAGGTAGCCGTGGTTGGCGACGACGGCGCGCACCTTGTAGAGCCCCGCGCCAAGCGGCTCGGCGGTCAGCTCATCCACCTTGATGGAGGGCGCCGCCCCGGCGTGGCGCAAGTTGAACAGCGTGTTGTTGCGGCAGATCTCGGGCAGCATCGCCGGCGGCGGATTGCGGTAGGTCCAGATGTAGACCATGCCGCCCACCTCGACCGGGCCGAGCTGCGGGTGGTCGAACGGCGTCCACTCGCGGTAGGCCATGTCGCCGACGTGCTCCAGCGCGAAATGGAACACCTTCTCCTGGATTTCCGGCGTGCGCGGCCGCAGATTGTAGTACGCAACCTTCTCGACGCCGGCCTCCGTCTCGATGTCCCACAGCTCGGTGGAGAAGCTGACGATGCCGAGCTCCTCGTAGGTCCAATCCTTGAGGCTGCCGTAGCGCGGCTTGGTCTTGTCGGGCGTAAAATCCTCGTAGACGCTGATGGTCTTGTAGCCGGTGAGCTCTTCCCCGACCGCGCCGAGGTCCTGGTAGAGGGCGAGGTCGGGCGCACTCATGGCCGCGTCGGGCTGCGTCATCGAGGGACGCAGGATGATGCCGCCATGGGTGTGATAGGCGGTCAGCCCGCAGATGTTGGGATGGTCGGCGATGAAGCGGGCCATCGCGCGCGATTCGGGTTCCGACAGGGCGAACTCGCCGGCCCCATACTCGCGCGGCGACCAGTTGACCGGGAAATTGCGGTTGAGGTTGCCGTCGAACGGACGCTCGATTGCCACGTGCACGCCGTCATAGTCGCGGATCAACCCCTCGGGGTAGACGCGGAAATATTCGCCGCCCTCCTCGCCCGGCGCGCGCTGGACCATGAGGCGCGGATCGCTGGCCGATTTCTTCCATTCGCCCTTGGGGTCGGGCACGCGCATGGAGGTGATGAAGCCGTCGCCGTCGATGTCCTGCGGGATCAGACCCGTCAGGCGATCCTCGCCCGGCAGGAAGCGGCCGTTGCCGCACCAGGGATGGTACGGCGCCTTGAGCGCGTACTCGGCCCCGTCCGGATTGAGGCGGGGCAGGATGTAGAACACCTGCGCATCGACGAGCCGTGTCACCTCCGCGTCGCTGCCGTAGCGGGTGAGGAGATGCCAGGCGGCGTAGAGCGCGACGGCGCTGGTGGCGTGCTCCTCGGCGTGGATCTGGGCGTCGATATAGTAGCCGGGCTTTTGCGCGCCGGGCCCGGTCTCGGGATTGGTGATCTCGATCAGCCAGATGTCCCGCCCGCGAAAGGTCTTGCCCAGCGAGGTGAGCGTCGCGAGCTCGGGGTAGGCGGCGGCCAGCGCTTCGAGGTGCGCCGTCATCGCGTCGTAGTCGTGGTAGGCGTCGAAGGCGATATCGACCTTAACCATGCCGGATCCTCCTTTTCGCGCAAGACGAGAGCTGCTGTGCCGCCAAGGGGCCGGTCGGGGGCGGCCGAATGCCGGACCTAGCCAAGGTCCAACGCCAAGGCGCTTGCGACCATCGCCGCGCCGTAGTCCCGCTCGGCGGCCGCGCGCGTCACCTTGCCCTCGCGCAGATCGCGCGCGAGCAGCGGCAGCGGGCGCCCGGCCGGCGGGCCATAGCCGCCGCCGCCCAGCGTTTCGACGCGCACCGTCTCGCCGGCCTTCATCACGAGACCGGACGCCTTGGAATGCAGCTCCTCGCCGTCCGGTCCCGGGTTCCGCACGATCCGCGTGACGCCCGAGGGCAGCCCGCCCGCGACGCCGGGCGCCGGCACGATGTGGGCGTCGGAGCGGGCCGAGAACACGGTGCCGTCCTCCAGGAAGCGGATCTGGCGTGCCATGCCGAGGCCGCCGCGATGGGTGCCCGCCCCTGCCGAATCCGGCACCAGCGCGTACTCGTCCATCAACAGCGGATACTCCAGCTCCAGCGCCTCGATGGGCAAGTTGGTGGAGTTGACGGTGTGGACGTGCACCGCATCCTGGCCGTCGCGGTCGGCGAAGGCGCCGGCGCCGCCGCCCATGCTCTCGGGATAGACGTAGGTCGTCCGGCGGCGCGGGTGCCAGCCGGAGACCGACGTGGCGGAGGTGGAATCGTTGCACGAGGCCATCCCCTCCTGCGGCGGCAGCGCCTGGTAGAGGGCGCCGAACACCGCGCCGCACAGCCGATTGCTGGTGACGGCGCGGGCGGCGACGGCGGCCGGCGGGCGCGGGTCGACGATGGTGCCGGGCTCCGACACGATGCGGATCGGGTCGATCATCCCCTGGTTCGGCAGCAGCGCCGGATCGAGCACCGCCTTCACCGAGTAGTAGACCGACGCCTTCAACGCGCTGTCGGGCAGGTTCACCGCGCCGCGCGCCTCGGGGCCGGAGCCGGTGAAGTCGAGCACCAGCGTCTCGCCGTCGACGCGGGCGGTGCACACGATGGGGACGGTGTCGCCGCCATAGCCGTCGTCGTCGAGATCGCGGCGGAATGTGTAGGCGCCGTCCGGCAGTGCGGCGATGCGGCTCGCGAGGCGGCGGCGGGTGTAGGTGAGGAGATCGTTGATGGCTCGGCCGAGCGTCTCGGAACCGGCGCGCTCGGTGAGGTCGAGCAGCATCCGGGCGCCGCGCCGGTTGGCGCCGATCTGGGTCCTGAGGTCGAGCGCCCGCTCTTCCGGATCGCGGCAGTTGGCGGTGATGAGGTCGATCAGATCCTCATCGATCTCGCCGCCGCGGGCGATGCGGATCACCGGCAGGCGGATCCCCTCCTCGAAGATCGAGCGCGAGGTGCCGGAGGTGGAGCCGGGCGTGCGCCCGCCCACGTCCGCGTGGTGGGCGATGTTGCCGCAGAAATAGCGCACGCGCCCCTCGTGGTGGACGGGGGTGATGATGGAAATGTCCGGCAGGTGGCTGCCGCCGGCGAGGTAGGGATCGTTGCAGACGAAGGCGTCGCCCGGCGCCATGTCGGCGAGATCGTAGCGGGCGAGGATCGTCTCCACCGCGCCGATCATCGCGCCGAGATGAATCGGGATGTGGTCGGCCTGGGCGATGAGCCGGCCGGCGGCGTCGAACAGCGCCGTGGAGCAGTCGCGCCGCTCCTTGATGTTGGAGGAGAAGGACGAGCGGATCAGGATCGAGCCCATGTCCTCCGCGATGGCGAGGAGCTGATTGCTCAGGACCTCCATCTCGATGGGGTCGGCGAGGCGCGTCATTTGATCCTCACGATGAGATTGCCGTAGCGGTCGAGGGTGGCCGTCTGGCCGGGCAGAACGAGGGTGGTGGAGCTCATCTCGTCGATCACCGCGACGCCCGCGACGGGGACGCCGATGGGCAGCGCCTCGCGGCGGTAGACGGTGGCCTCCTGCCAGCCCGCGGCGGCGTCGACATAGATCGGCCGGCGCCCGGTGATGGCGGCTTCGAGCGAGGGGCCTCCGGCGATCTCGGCCTGCGGCGCGCGCGCCACGGCGCCGATCGCCTGCACGCGGCAGGAGACGAACTCGATGCCCCGCCCCGCGATAGCGTAGCCGTATTCGCGCCTGTGCGCCTCGTGGAAACGCTCGACGAAGGCGGCGAAATCGGCCGGGCCGAGCCCGTCGCAATCCACCTTCAGCTCAAAATTCTGGCCCCGGTGGCGGGCATCGGCGACGCGCCGGAAGCTGCGGTCCGCGCTCGCCACGTTGTCGCGGTCGAGCCAGGCGCCGCCCTCCGCCGTCATTTCCGCGAACAGGGCGAGGATCGTCTGCCAGGAGGCCTCGTCGGCGTCGGCGAAGTGGCTGCGCACGGTGTCGGTGGACAGGTCGGTGAGGAGCATCCCGCGCGCGCACAACGTGCCGGGCTCGCGCGGGATCACCACCTGCGGCAGGTGGCATTGCATGGCGACTTCGGCCGCATGCACCGGCCCCGCGCCGCCGTAGGCGCACAGCGAGAACTCGGCGAGATCGTAGCCGCGCTCGACGGAGACGGAGCGGATGGCGCGGCTCATGTTGGCGTTGGCGATGCGGATGATGCCGTGCGCCGCCTCCTCCAGGGAAAGCCCGAGCGGGGTGGCGACATTGTCCATCACCGCGCGGCGGGCGGCCTCGGCGTCGAGCGTCATGCGCCCGCCGAGCAGGGTCGCCGGGGCGAGCCGGCCGAGGACGAGGTTGGCGTCGGTGATGGTCGCCTCGGTGCCGCCGTTGCCGTAGGCGGCGGGGCCGGGCGTGGCGCCGGCCGATTGCGGGCCGACCTTGAGGGCGCCCGCGTCGTCCACCATCGCGATGGAACCGCCGCCCGCGCCGATGACGGCGATATCGATCATCGGCGTCTTGACCGGATAGCCGGCAACCATGCGGTCGCCCGTGTAGGCGGGCACGCCGTCCTTGACCAGCGAGACGTCGGTGGAGGTGCCCCCCACGTCGAACGTGACGAGGTTCGGGAAGCCCGCGAGGCGGCACACCTCCGCCGCACCCACCACGCCGGCGGCGGGGCCGGAGACGCAGGTGCGCACCGGCGCGATCGCCACCGCCTCGGCCGTCATCAGCCCGCCGTTGGAGTGGATGGTGTAGGGTTCGACCGGGATGCCGATCGCGGCGATGCGCCCCTTGAGGCGGTCGAGATAGCGCTGCATCCGGGGACCGACGAAGGCGTTGACGACGGTGGTCGACACGCGCTCGTACTCGCGGAACTCCGGCAGGATTTCCGCCGACGCGCTGACGAAGACACCCGGCATCGCCGCCTCGACGGCGCGCCGCGCCGCCTCCTCGTGCGCGCCCATGCGGTAGCTGTGCAGGAACAAGATGGCGACGGCCTCCACGCCGGCCGCCTTCAGCGCCGCGACGGCGGTCGCCAGCGAGGCTTCGTCCAGCGGCACGAGCACGGTGCCGTCGGGGCCGACGCGCTCGTCCACCTCCACGCGGCGGTCGCGCGGCACCAGGGGCGGCGCGCGCTCCACGCGATAGTCGTAGATCGACGGGCGCGCCTGGCGGCCGAGCTCCAGCACGTCGCGAAAGCCCCTGGTGGTGATGAGGCCGGTGCGCGCGCCACGCCGCTCGATGACGATGTTGGTGGCCACCGTGGTGCCGTGGCCGACATAGGCGACCTCGGCGGCGTCCACGCCGTGCGCTTCCAGGAGATGGCGCAGGCCCGTCTCGATGGCCTCGGAAGGGTCGTGCGGGGTCGACGGCGTCTTGTGGAAGTGGAGCGTGGCCTCGTCCGCCCCCGCAAGCACGAAGTCGGTGAACGTGCCGCCGACATCGACGCCGATGCGTATCATAGAACAGTCTCTCGCGTTGGGGTGGGGTCGGGCGCCGGGACGGGCTCGCCGGCTCGGATGCAGGCGGCCAAGGTGCCGCCGGAAGGGCTGAGCGGGGGCTCGGCCGCCGAGCAGGCCGGCACCGCGATGGGGCAGCGGGTGTGAAAGCGGCAGCCGGCGGGCGGGTCGATGGGGCTCGGCACGTCGCCGCGCAGGATGATCGGCCGGCGCTGGCGCTCGGCCACCGGATCGGGCAGCGGCGAGGCGCTGAGCAGCGCCTTGGTGTAGGGGTGCTGCGGGTCGCGGAACAGCGCGCGGCGGTCCCCCACCTCGACGATCTTGCCGAGATACATCACCGCCACCTTGGTCGAGACGTGGCGCACCACGTTGAGGCCGTGCGCGATGAAGAGGTAAGTGAGGCCGAGGCGCTGCTGCAGGTCGGCGAGGAGATTGATCACCTGCGCCTGCACCGACACGTCGAGCGCCGACACCGCCTCGTCGCACACGATGAGGTCCGGCTCGCACGCCAGCGCCCGCGCGATGCCGATGCGCTGCTGCTGTCCGCCGGAGAATTCGTGCGGGTAGCGGTCGACATAGCGTGCGTCGAGCCCGACGAGGCCGAACAGCTCGCGCACCCGGTCGCGGATCGCGGCGCGGTTCTCGCGCAGGCCGTAGATGCGGATCGGCTCGGCGACGATGTTGCCCGCCGTCATGCGCGGGTTGAGCGAGGCGTAGGGGTCCTGGAAGACGAGCTGCACCCGGCGCCGGAAGGCGGCGAGCTCGGGGCCGGAGAGGCCCGTCACCTCGCGCCGGTCGAACAAGATGGTGCCTGACGTGGCACCCACGAGCTGGAGGATGGCGCGGCCGAGCGTCGACTTGCCGGAACCCGATTCGCCGACGAGGCCCAGCGTCTCGCCACGATCGATGGCAAGGCTCACCCCGTCGACCGCCTTGACGCTGCCGACGGTGCGCTCCAGCACGAAGCCGCGCCGCACCGGAAAATGGACCTTGAGGTCGATGGTCTGCAGCAGCGGCTCGCTCATGGCGCGACGCCCTCGCGCACGGCGCCGACACGCGCGGGGTCGATGTCGAACAGGCAGCGCGCGCGATGGCCGGGACCGACGGTGCGCGGCTCGGGCACGCGCTCGCGGCAGACGGGCCTCGCAAAGTCGCAGCGCGGGGCGAAGGCGCAACCGGGCGGCAGCGCGGACAGGTCCGGCGGCTGGCCGCCGATGGGCGACAGCGCGCCCTCGTCGTCCGCGCGCGGGATCGAGTGCATCAGGCCGATGGTGTAGGGCATCTTCGGATTGGCGAAGACGGCATCGGTGGGCCCGTCTTCCACCACGCGGCCGGCATACATCACCGCGAGGCGGTCGGCCGCGCCGGCCACCACGCCGAGGTCGTGGGTGATCAGGATCAGCGCCATGCCGAGCTCGGCCTGCAGGCGGCGGATCAGCTCCAGGATCTGCGCCTGGATGGTCACGTCGAGCGCCGTCGTCGGCTCGTCGGCGATCAGGAGCTTGGGCTCGCAGGCGACCGCGATGGCGATCATCACGCGCTGGCGCATCCCGCCGGAAAACTGGTGCGGATAGTTGTCGAGCCGGCGGACGGCCTCGGGGATGCCGACGGTGGCGAGAAGCTCGGCGGCGCGCGCCCGGGCGGCGCGGCGCGACATGCCGAGGTGGAGCTCGAGCGGCTCCACGAGCTGGCGGCCGATGGTGAGCACCGGGTTGAGCGAGGTCATCGGGTCCTGGAAGATCATGCCGATGGAGCCGCCGCGCACCTGCCGCATCTCGGCCGGCGTCAAGGTGAGGAGGTCGCGCCCCTCGAAGCGGACCGCCCCGCGGGTGATTTTTCCACGCGGAGCACGGACCAGCCGCATGATGGCGAGCGAGGTGACGGACTTGCCCGAGCCGCTCTCCCCGAGGATCCCGAGCGTCTCGCCGCGGGCGAGGGTGAGGTTGACGCCGTCCACCGCGCGCACGACGCCGCCGCCGGTGCGGAACTCGACCGCGAGGTCTTCGATTTCGAGGAGCGGCGCCCCGCTCACGGCGCGAGCCCGTGGCGGGCCATGAACTCGGCCATCGCGACGGTCTTGCCCGTCTGCGCGGCTTCCAGCCCGGCGAAACAGAGCGCGAGGGTGGTGAGGTGGTCGCGCCCGTCGCAAGGGGCCGGGGCACCCGCACGCAGCGCGGCGACGAACGCGGCGAGCAGCGCGGCGGAATCGTCGTAGAAGGCGCGCGCGCCGGTGATGGGCACGGGGGTGAGCGTCGTGTCCTTGGTATGCGCGGCGGTGAGGTCGGAAAACAGCTCGCGCTGGATCACCACGCCCTTGTCGCAATCGGTGCGCCACTCGAAGTGCGGCACGTCCCAGCCGCTGGTCCAGGTGCCGTGATAGTTGACCTCCAGCCCCCCTTCCAGCACGAGCAGCGCGTCGACGTTGCTGTCGTGGGCGTACATGCTCCAGGGCGGATTGGAGGTGCGGCAGGCGATGGTCTCCACCTCGCGCCCGTAGACGAAGCGGATCAGGTCGAGGTGGTGGATGGACTGCTCCAGCATCATCGGATGCTGCATCGTCAGCGGATAGCGGTTGAGGCCGGGGCGGTAGCCGTCACGGTTGCGCACGTAGACGAAGCGGCCGAAGCCCGGCGTGCCGTAGCGGCCCGAGGCGAGGAGTTCGCGCTTTTTCAGCGTCACCGGCAGGAAGCGGAAATTGAGCCCGACGGTGAGCGGCAGGCCGGCCTTGTCGCCGAGGCGGACGATCTCGGCCGCCTCGGCAAGGTCGAGCGTCAGCGGCTTTTCGGCGAGCAGCGGCAGGCCCGCGTCGAAGATCAGGCCCGCCTGGACGAGATGCCCGTCCGGCGGCGTGACGAGAAGCACCGCGTCATGCCCGCCGGCGGCGAGCGCGGCTTCCAGGGTGGCAAAAGTCGGCACGTCCGGGTGGGTGGCGGCGAAGCGGGTGCAACGGTCCGGGTCGAGATCCATGGCACCGGAGATCACCGCGCCGGGGTGGTCGCGCACCACCTCGCCCCACATGCCGCCGCGATTGCCGAGCCCGACGATGAGGACGCGCAGGGGGTCCACCATCAGACGAGCCGCCCGCCTTCGACGTAGGTCATGGTGACGGCCTCCAGCGCGGTGAGATCGGCGAGCGGGTCGCCGTCCACCACGATGACATCGGCGAGTTTACCCGCCTCCAGCGTACCGATCTTGTCGTCCAGCTTGTTGAGCTTCGCGGCAACGCTGGTGGCACTCCGCAGGGCACCGTAGTTGCCGTCGACGACGCCGAGCTCGACCATGAATTTCATCTCCGGCGCGACCACGCTGTGCGGCACGGCGGGGCTGCCCGCGTCGGTGCCGAACGCGATGGTGACGCCCGCCTTGGCCGCGTCGACGAGGCCCTGATAGCGCCCCTTGTCCGCGACGGCGCGCTGGCGCTCGGCGAGCTTCCAGTCCGGGATCTGGTAGGTGCGGGCGATCTCCGGCTGGCTCTGCATGACGATGGGCGCGAACGTGGTGACGATGGGCACGGCGCGGTCGACCAGGGCGGCGATGGTGCTCTCGACCATCTTGCCGCCGTGCTCGACGCAATCGATGCCGAACTCGACCACCCGCGCGATCGCCGCATCGAAGGTGGCGTGGGCGGTGATGGGCAGGCCGTTGCGGTGGCTCTCGTCGATGACGGCCTCCAGTTCGGCGTCGGTGAATTCGAGCGTGTCGTGGCAGGCCATGATCTTGATGAGGTCGGCGCCGCCCCTCACCTGCTCGCGCACGGCGCGGCGCATCTCGTCGGGGCCGGACGCCTCGCGGCAGCACCAGTAGGTGTGGCCGCCCGTCTGCACGATGGCGGCGCCGCACACGAGCAGTCGCGGGCCGGGGAAGATGCCCTGCGCCACCGCCTGCTTGGCCGCGAGGTTGGTGCGGTTCATGCCGAGATCGCGCACGGTGGTGACGCCCGCGCGCAGTGATACCAGCATGTTGCCGGCGGACTTGTAGGCGCTGATCTCGGGCCCGTCGTCGAGCGACTGGCGGGCGAGGTCGTGCACCCCGTCCCACGCGAGGTGGGCGTGGCTGTTGATGAGGCCGGGCAGGATGGTGCCGCCGGTCTCGATCACCTCCGCGCCCCGCTCGCCGAGATCGTTCGCCTGGCCGACCGCCTTGATGGTCTTGCCGTCGATCTCGACGAAGCCGTTTTCGATCACCTCCTCGCCGCAGCCCGTCACCACGCGGCCGGTGAGGATGGTGTGACCGCGCTTGGGGTCGACCATCGGCTTGATGAGATTTTGGAAACGCCAGGGTGCGGCTTCGGGCATCGGAGTCTCCTATTGGGCCGTGTGGGCGCCGGCGCGCGGCTTGATGCCGAGTTCTTCCAGCGCGCGGGCCGCACCATCGAGATTGGACAGGTTCATGCCGGCGTAGTTGGGCGAGAACACCACCCCCTTGCCGCCGGCGCGATAGGTGGCGAGCACGCTGCGGTAGACGATATCCGGCGTGCAGACGGCCTGGTCGGCCCGCACGCGGGGCGCGTCGACGCCGATGCCCATATAGACGTCCGCCTTGCCGCCGACGCCGCGCACCGCGTTGGCGCACTCGCCATAGACGTAGGTGTCGGGGTCGAGGCCGGCCTGGATCACCTCGTCCCAAGGCGGCGTCTGGAGGCCGAGGAGCTGGCTGATGCCGAAGGCCGCGGCTTCCGGCGGCACGTCACGCAGCACGGTCTTGGCGAAGAAGCCCATCTCCTTGGCGTAGATCTCGCCGGCCTGGTGCTGGTAGGTGATCGGCTTCACCCAGTCGGCATAGGCGGTCTGTTCTTCCCAGGGCCATTGGGCGCGGCGGATCGGGTTGAAGTGGTTGCGGTTCCACACGTTGAGGCCGAACGAAAGCTTCGGGTTGATCCACTTCACGATGCCGTAGAGCTCGCGGTCGAGGTCTTTGCTGCGCTCCAGCCAGTAGCGCTCCCAGATCAGGATCTCCGGGTTGGCGAGAAGGACGCGCAGGAACTCCACGAACGCACCGTCGACGAAGGTCTTGCCTGCGCGCGCGTCCTCGAAATACTGCCACATCCTGAGCATCGCGGAGCGCCCGCGCTCGACATCGATGCCGCGCTCGATCGCCTCGTGGCGGCAGTGCTTGCAGAAGCAGCCCGGCGCCTGGCCCTGCATCATGCGGTCGAGCGGCGAATTGCGCTCGTTGCACCACATGATGCCGTCGATGTCGTAGGAGCGGCAGTGCTCCTCGATGATGCCGTGCCACCACAGGCGATAATCCGGGTTGGTGGTGCACGGCTCGCCGGCGACGCGGCCGAGCACGTCCACCTCCAGGCACTGCGGCATGTTGGGGATCTTCACCGCGCCGGCCGACCCGTGGCCGGCATATTTGAACACCGGCTCCATGAACTCGGGGATCACGCGCATGCCGCGCGCGCGGGCCGCGGGGATCACGAGATCGAGGATGTCCCGGCCCGCCATCTCCGGGTCGGTGGAGGCGAAGTCCTTGATGAACGTGTTGGAATAGTACTCGGGGCGCACCTTGGTATAGGCGCCGCCTTCCATGGTGTAGGGCTCGGCGACGCCATGGTCGGGCCAGCCTTCCAGCTTGTGGCTGATGCGCCGGCCCACCTTGAGGCCGAGCCATGAGATGGTGCCGATCAGCAGCGTGTCGATGCCGACCCGTTGCTTGAGCATGTCGAGAAGCTCGTCGACGCCCTCGTCGATGAAGCTGATCGGGCTGATCTGGATGCCGACGAAGGGGGCATCGGAGGGCGCTGACATGGATCGTCTCCTCAGGAATTGCGCATTTTAGGATCGAGGGCGGAGCGCAGGCCGTCGCCGACGAGATTGCAGGCGATGACGACCGACAGGATCGCGAGGCCGGGAAAGGTGGAGATCCACCAGGCCTTGCGCAGCACCTGCCGGCCCTCGGCGGAGATCAGCCCCCATTCTGGAGTGGGCGGTTGCGCGCCGAGGCCGAGGAAGGAGAGGCCGGCGCCGATCAGGATGGCCGCGCCCACCTGTAAGGTGGCGAGCACCACGATGGGCGCGTTGGCGTTGCGCAGGATGTGCAGCACCATGATGCGCAAGCCCTTGGCGCCGACGACGCGCGCGGCGTCCACATAGGGCAGCGCCTTGATGGCGAGCACGCTGCCGCGCGTGAGCCGCGCGAACTCCGGCACCGTCGCGACGCCGACGGCCACCATCACGTTCTGCAGGCTCGGGCCCAGCGTGGCGATGACGAGGAGAGCGAGCAGGATGCTCGGGAACGCGAGCAGCGCGTCGACGAAGCGCGAGATCACCGTGTCGACCCAGCCGCCGTAAAAGCCCGCCAGGAGGCCCAGCGTGATGCCGGGAATGGCGCCGAGCGTCACGCTGATGAGGCCGAGCGACAGCGAGATGCGGCTGCCGTAGAGGACGCGGCTCACCAGGTCGCGGCCGAGCTGGTCGGTGCCGAACCAGAATTCGGCGCTCGGAGCCTGGCGGGCGCGGGCCACCGTCAGCGTCGGATCGTAGGGCGCAATCATCGGCGCGAAGATGGCGACGAAGATCCATCCGAACAGGATCGCGAGGCCGACCAAGGCGCCCTTGTTGCGCAACAGGCGGCGGATCCAGCCGGGCTGGCGGGGGATGGCGGCGGTGTCGGCCGGGGCGACGGCGACCTCACTTTTCATAGCGGATCCTCGGATCGAGCCAGGCGTAGAGGACGTCGACGAAGAGGTTCACGCACAAATAGATGAAGGCGAGAAACAGGACGCAGCCTTGCACCAGCGGATAGTCCTTGGACAGGATCGCATCGACCACGAGGCGGCCGATGCCGGGCCGGCTGAACACCGTCTCCGTCACCACCGCGCCGGCGAGCATGCCGCCGAACTGAAGCCCCAGCATGGTGACGACGGGGATCAGCGCGTTCTTGAGGCCGTGGCGCCACAGGAGCGCCGCCTCGCCGAGCCCCTTGGCCCGGCCGGTGCGGATATAGTCCTCCTGCAAGGTTTCGATCATCGAGGAGCGGACGAGGCGGGCGACGATGCCGGCCGAGATCAGCCCCAGCGTGAGGCTGGGCAGCACGAGGTGGCGGATCGAGCCGCCGCCCGCCGGCGGAAACCAGCCGAGATCGAACGAGAAGAACAAGATGAACAGGAGCCCGAGCCAATAGACCGGCATCGCGGCACCGAGATAGGACATCGTCATCGCGACGGCGTCGATCCAGCCGTTCTGGCGCACTGCGGCCGCCATGCCGAGCGGCACGCCGATGAGCATCGACCAGCAGAGCCCCGCCACCGCGAGCGTCATGGTGGAGGCGAAGCGGTCCATCAGAAGGTCGGAGACAGGCACGCGGAAGCGGATCGATTCGCCGAAATCGCCGACCAGCGCGCCGCTGAGAAAGCGGAAATATTGCACCGGCAGGGGGTCGTCGAGGCCCATCTCGGCGCGCAGCTCGGCGAGGCGCTCCGGCCCCGCCGCGCCGCCCTCGGCGCCGCTCAGGATGAGCTGCGCCGGGTCGCCCGGCAACACGTGCATCATCACGAAGATGATGACGGAGATGAGCAGCAGCACCGGCACGAGCTGAAGGAGCCGGTGGACGAGATAGCGGGTCATGGTCGATCCCGGCGCGCGCGCTGGCGGGCGTGAGGCTCACGCCGCGCCGGGGGGACGGCGCCCGACGGGTGACGGGCGCCGCCCACCGGTCAGTCCTCGACCGTGGTGTTCTGCAGGAAGAACCAGTTGCCTTCCGCGCCGGGCAGGAAGCCCTTCACCTCTGGCCGCATGGCGACGAAGATCGGCTGGCTCAGCGTCGGCAGCATCAGCGCATTTTCCATGATGATCTTCTGCGCCTCGATGGCCGCCTCGCAGCGTGCCTCCACCGAGGGAAGCGAGCGCAGCTTGTCGAGGTAGCCGTCGAGCGTCGCGTCCTTGAAGCCGGTCCAGGCCCAGCCGCCGGGCTCGTCCCACTTGGAGTTCCACACCTGGTCGAGGATCAGCGGATCGGGCGAGCGCTGGCGCTCGTACATCAGGTCGAAGGTGCGGTTCTGCACGCGGTCGAGCTGCACGGGGCCCGGAACCTGCTCGACTTCGAGGTTGATGCCGATCGGGCGGAACTGCGCCTGCAGCGCCTCGCCGATCTCCTGGTGGTGCAGGATGTTGTACTTGATCGACAGCGGCGTGCCGTCCTCGACGCCTTCCACGCCATGCGCCTCGCGCATGCCGTCGCCGTCCTCGTCGCGCCAGCCGGCCTCGTCGAGCAGCGCCTTGGCCTTCTCGGTATCGGTCGCGTACATCGCCGTCGCACCGTCCCAGAAACAGACGTGGCTGTTGTTGAGCGGGCCGTCGGAGGGCGTATAGGCGCCGTCATAAAGGAGTTCGTTGACGGCCTCCTGGTCGGCCGCGAAGTTGAGCGCCTTGCGTACGCGGATGTCGCTGAGCGGCGGCTTGCGCGTGTTCATCACCATCTGCAGGCCGGTGCCGGACTGGCCCTTGGAGTAGAACTGGAAGTCGTCCTTGTCCTTGTAGTCCTCGACGTACTGGGCCGGGATGGCGAAGCCGATGTCCGCATCGCCATACTCGACCAGGCTGCCCAGAACCGCCGGCTCGCCGATGAAGTTCACCGTGACGGTGTCGAGCGCGACCGGGCCGGGATTCTCCATGATGGAGTTCCAGCCGCCGTAGTCGGCCCACTTGGCGAAGGTGATGTGGTCGTTGGGCACCCACTCTTGGAGAGTAAACGGGCCGGTGCCGACGAGTTTCTTGTCGAAATCGGCGCCGTATTCGGCGATGGCGGCCGGCGACCACAGCGGCGTGCGGCGCACCGCGTCGAGCAGCGTCACCCACGGCGTGTCGTAGGTGATCTTGACCGTGGTGTCGTCGACCGCTTCCACGGATGTGAAGGGGCCGATGTCGCTCTTGAGCTGCTTGGAGGCCGTCTCGGGTGCCGCGATGCGCTCCAGGTTGGCCTTCACCGCCGCCGCGTTGAAGGGCGTGCCGTCCTGGAAGGTGACGTCGTCGCGCAGCTTGAAGGTCCACTCGGTGCCGTCCTCGTTGGAGGACCATTCGGTGGCGAGCGCCGGCCCGTACTTGCCGTCCGGGTGGAGGACGACGAGCGGATCGGCCACGAAGCTGTCGAGCAGCCACGTCGACTGATACGGGTCGATGTGACCGTCGAGCGAGGCCGGCTCCTGGTTGGCCGGCATCGCGATAGTGAGGTCGGCCGCAAACGCTGGGACGGCGAGCCCCGCTGCGACGAGCGCAATGGCGCTGACAAGGGAAGCTCTACGAACGTGTTTCATCGGGTGCTCCTCATTGGGGTCGGCTCCGTTTCTGCGGATTGTCCGCCGCATCGGGGTCGCATTCGTTCGCGCCGCGGCTCGGCGGCCGCGGCCAGACACTCAATCGCGCTTGCCTTCGATCTTGCCGAAGAAGCAGCACCAGTCGCCGGTGGTGACGTTGGGGAGCGCTCTGAGGCCAAAGATCATGCCGTCGGCCGGCGCCTCGAGCGTCGCCAAGGTTTCGCCGAAGATGTCGACGATCTTGGCGATCGGATCGCCCTTGTTCATCCACTTGTGGAAGTCGACGCCTTCCTCGGGCAGGTAGATGCCGCTGGCCGGCGCCAGCAGCGCCTCCTGCATCCCCTTCCAGCGCACCTCGGGATAGCGCGCCTCGCCTTCCAGCATCTCGTAGTGCCGCATCACGTTGAGGAACGCGTCGGCCAGCACGCGGCCGACCTTGCGGAAGGCGGCCGGCGAGGTGGCCGAGCGACCGCCGAGCTCGACGGTGAGGCCGGTCTTGCCAGCATCGAGCATCGCCGCCATGGGGTTGCCCTTGGGGTTTGGCGCGGTGAGGGCGAGGCCCCAGCCCGGCCCCATGGCCCTGGCAAGTTCCAGCGAGGCGTCGTCCTCGGCGCAGAAGATCGTCTCGGACAGGTAGGAGTGCGCCCCGCCCGAGTGGATCGACAGCTCGTAGTCGGCGACCTTGGTCATCCACCCGCAGTGGGCGCTCGCGATCCGCTCCGTCAGATACCCGTTGGGGCGGCCCGGATAGATGCGGTTCATGTCGAAGCTGAAGGTGTCGAGCGGGTTGCCGCGGCATGCCGCCTCGAACGCCGGCACGTTCATCACCGGCACCAGCACGAGCGTGCCCGACAGCGCCTCGGGCGCCACCTCGCGCATCAGGATCTGGCAGGCGAGCGGGCCTTCCGGCTCGTCGCCGTGGATGGCGCCGTCGATCCACAGGCACGGGCCGGGCTTGGCGCCGTTGATCACCATGACCGGAATTTCGAGCGCACCGCCGCCGGCCAAAGTGGTGACCGCGATCGCGCCTTTCGCGACGGTGCCCGGCGCCGCTTTCGCGGTGCCGACCTCGACGAAGGCAGAAGCCTGATCCGCCATCGTCAGATCCCCTTCACGGCCTGGTATTCCTTCAGCTCCTCGGGGGTGTAGACCTGCATGAATTCCACCTCGATGCCGCCGGTCTCGTCGTCGAGAAAGGCGACGAAGCCCTCCGGGTGCGGATGGCTGCCGGTGACGCCGCAGGCCTTGCACTCGCGCAAGGAAGCGCCGTGCTCCTGCGCATGGGCCAGTGCGTGGTCGATGTCGGAGACGGCGTAGCAGATGTGGTGCAGCCCCTCGCCGTGCGCGCCGATCCAGCTCGCGAAGCGCCCGTCATCGTCCATCGATTGGCACAGCTGGTACTCGATGCCGCCCAGCTCGAAGAGCGCCACCCGGTTGCGGGACTTGGGATATTCCAGGATGGCCGTGTTGGCCGGCACGCCGAGATAGCGCGCGTAGCTCGCGAGCGCCGCGTCGGCATCGCTGACGGCGAAGGCCATGTGCTTGATGCCGATGACGTTGGGGTTGGTGGAGACCATGTCGTTTCCTTCAGGCGGCAAGCTGTTGCACGAAGCGGCCCATCCGCTCGGTCGCCTCGATGAGGCGGTCTTTGGGCTGGAGCAGCGACAGGCGCACGAAATCGTCGGTGTGGTCGCCGTAGAGGGTGCCGGGGAAGAGCATCACCCGCTCCTCCTCGAGGAGGCGCAGGCAGAACTCCGACGCCGGCAGGCCCGTCGCCCCCACCTTCGCGTAGATGTAGAAGGCGCCGCCGGGCGTGGCGTAGGGCACGCCCATCGCGTCGAGCGCGGCGCAGGTGACGCGGCGGCGCTCGTCGTAGGTGTCGCGCATCATCGCGACGCAATCCTGCGGGCCGGTGAGCGCGGCGAGCGCGGCGTGCTGGCTGACGGCCGCGGCGCAGATCGCCAGGCCGTGGTGGATCTCCGTCATCGCCGCCGCCAGCGGCTTGGGCGCCGCGAAGTAGCCGATGCGCCAGCCCGTCATCGCGTACGCCTTGGAGAAGCCGTTGATGGTGATGGTGCGCTCCTTGAGCCCCGGCAGGCTCGCGGGCGACAGCACCCGGTGCCCGTCGAAGACGAGCTTGGAATAGATCTCGTCCGACACCAGGATGAGGTCGCGCTCCACGGCGAGCCGCGCCACCTTCTCCACCTCCTCCGGCGGCGTGACGGTGCCGGAAGGATTGGACGGATTGATGAGGCAGATCATGCGCGAGCGCGGCGTCAGCACCTTCTCCAGCGCCTCGGCCGTGAGGGCGAAATCGTTCTCGAAGGCGAGCGGCAGGATCACGACCTTCCCGCCGGCCAGCTCGATGTGCTGATGGTAGGTGTTGTAGCCGGGCGAAGGGACGATCACCTCGTCGCCGGGCTCGATCAACGCCAGCATGGCGCAGAACATGGCCTCCTGCGCGCCGGCCGTCACCACGATCTCGTCGGCGCCGTAGTCGGCGCCGCAATCGGCCTTGAGGTAGGCGGAGATCGCCTCGCGCAGCGCCGGCAACCCGGCGGGGTGGGTGTAGTGGGTGGCGCCGTTGCCGAGCGCCTTCTGCCCGGCCTCCACGATGTGGGCGGGCGTGTCGAAATCCGGGTCGCCTCGGCCGAGCGCGATGACGTCCTCGAGGCCCGCAGCGATGTCCAGCATCTTGGTGCGGATCGACTGCTCCTTGAGCTTGATCCGCGAGGCGATCCGTTGCGGACCCAGCGCTGCGACGGTCATCGTGTTCTCCTCATGCGGCCGCCGGGGCGTCGATGCCGTAGAGGCCGCTGTATTTTTGGGTGAGGTATTTGACGTAAGGGGCCGGATCGAGAGGGCGGCCGGTGGCACGCGTCAAAAGCTCGTTGCGGCTGTAGCGCCGGCCGTGCCGCCACACGTTTTCGCCGAGGAAGGCCCGCAGCGGCGCGTAGTCGCCCCGTTCGAGGCCCTCGGTCACGGCGGGTTCGGTCAGCGCCAGCTCGAACAGCTGCGCCGCCATCACGTTGCCGATGGTGTAGTTGCAGAACGAGCCGAACTGGCCGCCCGACCAGTGGATATCCTGCAGCACGCCGAGCCGGTCCTCGGGCACCTCGACACCGAGAAGCGAACGCATCCCCTCGTTCCAGGCGGCCGGCAGATCGGCGACGGCGAGGCTGCCCTCGATCAACCGCTTTTCCAGCCCGACCCGCAGCATGATGTGGAAGTCGTAGGTGAGCTCGTCCGCCTCGACGCGGATGAAGTCCGGCTTCACGCGGTTGAAGGCGCGGTAGAAGGTCTCCAGCGGCACACCCGAAAGCTGCTCGGGGAAGGTGGCGACGAGGTCGCCATAGGTCAGCTCCCAGAAGCGGGGGCTGCGGCCGATGTGGTTCTCCCACAGGCGGCTCTGGGATTCGTGCGCCCCGAAGCTGACGCCGCCGACCGCGTAGAGACCGATGAGATCGGTCGCGAACACGGTGCGCGTATAGGCGGGGTCGATATTCTGCTCGTAGAGGCCATGCCCGGTCTCGTGCATCACGCCCTGGAGCGCCGAGACGAGGTTGTCCTCGTGGTAGCGCGTGGTGATGCGCACGTCGTTGCGGGTGAAGGAAACCTCGAACGGGTGCGTGGTCGAATCGAGCCGACCTCGCGAGAAGTCGTAGCCGAAGCGTTCGGCGACCTTGAGGCCGAACTCCCGCTGCAACGCCTGCGGATACCCACGAGACATGATGTCGGTCTCGGGCTCGCCGAGCTGGCTGATCGCCTGCACCACCGGCGAGATGCCCGCGCGCAGGGTCGCGAACAGCGCTTCGAGGCTCGCCGCGGTCTCGCCGGGCTCGTAGATCGCGATCAGCGGGTCGTAGGGGTGCGCGTCGTAGCCGATGGCCTCGGCCAGCTCGCGCGCCAACGTGACATGCTCGGCGAGGTAGGGGGCGAACAGCGCGAAATCGCTGGTGCGGCGCGCCTCCACCCAAACCGCGCTCGCCTGCGCCTTGAGCGCCGTGCGGGCGCGCACCAGGGCGGCGGGAATCTTGCGGTGATGGTCGATGGCGGCGCGCACCTGCGCCACCACACGGCGCTCGGCATTGTCTTCGTCGCGGTTCGCCACCTCCGCTTCGGCCGCCTCGGCGGCGCGGGCGAGATCGTCCGACACGATCATGTCGCGGGCGATGACCGCGAGCGTCGCCAGCTGCTCGCCACGGCTCGACGTGCCGCCCGAGGGCATCATGGTGCGCGAATCCCATTGCAGCACGGACATCGCGTTGAGGACGTCGTTGATGGCCGCGACACGGTCACGGACCTCGATCACGCTCATGCCTAAACACGCCCCCTTTGTTTGGCGACAATATATAAAATCCAGGCTGGTTCGCTTGTCAACGGCAGTTTCCCTAAAGGTTCAGGGTCTCTTGATGCAGGCTTTCCAATGGCCGGGCGAGATCTCCTCCAGCGGCGGCACCGCCTCGGCGCAGGCGGCGGTGGCGATGGGGCAACGGGTTCGGAAGACGCATCCCGACGGCGGGGCGATCGGGCTCGGAATGTCGCCTTCCAGGATGATGCGCTGGCGCTTGACCGTGGGATCGGGGATCGGCACCGCCGACATCAACGCCTCGGTGTAGGGGTGCGCCGGGTTGGCGTAGAGTTCGCGCGCCGGCGCCATCTCCATGATCCGCCCCAGGTAGAGCACGATCACCCGGTGCGAGAGATATTCGACCACGCCCAGATCGTGCGCGATGAACAGGAGCGCGAGGCCGAGTTCGTCCTGCAGGTCCCGCAGGAGATTGACCACCTGCGCCTGGATCGACACGTCGAGCGCCGAAACCGGCTCGTCGGCGACGATGAAGTCGGGGTCGACGGCAAGCGCGCGGGCAATCCCGATGCGCTGGCGCTGCCCGCCGGAGAATTCGTGCGGGTAGCGCCGCATCGCCCCGCGCGGCAGCCCGACGCGCTGGATCAGCGCGGCGACGCGGTCCTCCCGCTCGCTGCCCGAAGCGAGGCCGTGGATCGCGAACGCCTGGCCGACGATATCGCCCACCCGCATGCGCGGATTGAGGCTCGCAAACGGGTCTTGAAAGATGATCTGCATGCGCTTGCGGTAGGGGCGCATCTGCGCCTCGGAGAGGCCGGCGATGTCGGTGCCGTCGAACACGATCTCGCCGGAGGTCGGGCCCTGCAGGCGCAGCACGGTGCGGCCCACGGTGGTCTTGCCGGACCCCGATTCGCCGACGAGGCCCACCACCTCGCCGCGCCCGACGGTGAAGCTCACATCGTCCACCGCCTTCACCGCGGCATCGGAGCGCCCCAGGAGGCCGCCCTTGACGGGGAAGTGCATCTTGAGGGCGCGGACGTCGAGCAGCGGGGCGTTCACGCGACCTTCTCCCCGGCAAGGTCGAGCTCGCGCCAGCGCGCGCAGCGCACGCTGTGGCCGCTCGATCCCGCCACGGTTTCCAGAGGCGGCACGGCCGTGCGGCATTGCGGCGCCACGTAGCGGCAGCGCGGGGCGAAGGCGCAGCCGCGCGGCAGCCGCAGGGGGTTGGGGACGTTGCCGCGGATCGGCACCAGGCGCGACTGGCGCTGGGCGGCCCGGTCGATGCGCGGGATCGAGTTCATCAGCCCCAGCGTGTAGGGCATTTTGGGCGCGGCGAAGATGTCGTTGACCGGCCCCTCCTCCACCGCGCGGCCCGCGTACATCACCACCACGCGGTCGGCGACTTCCGCCACCACGCCGAGATCGTGAGTGATGAACAGGATCGACATGCCGATATCGCGCTGCAAACGGCGCATCAGCTCCAGGATCTGCGCCTGAATGGTGACGTCGAGGGCCGTGGTCGGCTCATCGGCGATGAGAAGCTGCGGCCCGCATGCGAGCGCCATCGCGATCATCACGCGCTGGCGCATGCCGCCGGAGCATTGATGCGGGTAGGCATTGGCGCGGCGCCGCGGTTCGGGGATGCCCACGAGTTCGAGCATCTCCACGGCCTTGCGGCGCGCGGCACGCCCGGACACATGCTCGTGCAGCGCGATGGCCTCGGCGATCTGGTGGCCGATAGTGCGCACCGGGTTGAGGCTCGTCATCGGCTCCTGGAAGATCATCGAGATCTCCTTGCCGCGCACCCGGCGGATGGCCGCATCGTCGAGGGCGAGGAGGTCGCGGCCGTCGAAAGTGATCGAGCCGCCGGCGAAGCGGCCCGGGGGCGTCGCGACCAGGCGCATGATGGCAAGGCTGGTCACCGATTTGCCGGAGCCCGATTCGCCCACCACGGCCAAGGTCTCGCCGCGGTCGATGTGGAAGGTCACCCCGTCCACGGCGGGAACGATGCCGTCCTCGGTGTCGAAGTGGACCCGCAGATCGTCGACGGCGAGGAGGGGCGTGTCAGCCAAACTGCACCTCCGGCTCCCGTGTGACCTCGGTGGGCCGGACGAATGCCCCGCCGCCCGGCGCGCCGGTGACCGCGCTGCCATCATAGACGAGCTGCCCGCCGACCACCGTCGCCGCGACGCGGCCCCTGAAGCGCCGGCCCGCGTAAAGGCCGGCGCACGCGCGGGCGGCCGTCAGCAGCCGCGCCGGGTCCACCACCGTCTCGGCCGCGAGATCGACGAGGGTGAGATCGGCCGCCGCGCACAGGCGGATCTCGCCCCGCTCCGGATGGAGGCCGTAGCGCCTGGCGCCGTTGGTGCTGAGGAGGCGCGCCGCGGCGGGCAGCGTGATGCGGCCGGCGGCAACGGCGTCCAATAGCGTTGGGACCAGGAATTCCAGCCCCGGCGAGCCCGGCGGCGCCGCCAGCATGTCGCCCTGCACAGCGTCCTTTTCCTGGCGCGAGAACGGCGCATGGTCGGTGGTGACGATGGTGATCGTGCCGTCGGCGATGCCCTGCCACAGCGCCTCGCGGTCAGCCTCGCCGCGGATCGGCGGGTTGATCTTGGCGTCGACGCCGGCCCTTGCCACGTCGTCTTCAGTGAACAGGAGGTAGTGCGGGCAGGTCTCGGCGGTGACATCGGTGCCGATCGCCTGGAAGGCGCGCACCACGTCGAGGGCGAGCTTGTTCGTCACGTGGGCGATGTGCACCCGCGCGCCGACATCGCGCGCCAAGGTGAGGAATTTGGCGATGGCCACCGCCTCGGCCACCGGCGGGCGCGCCAGGCCGTGCGCCTGCGCATCGCGCGCGCCGCTCGCCTCCACCGCGCGGCCGGCCGCCTGCAACAGCGGTTCGCTTTCCGCGTGCACCATCAGCAGAAGCCCCGTGGCCGCGACCCGCGCGATGGCCGCGCGCTGCTCGCCCTCGTCCGGCACCGAGAGGCCGACGAACTCGTCGTCGCGCCCCGGCGGAGCCGCAGTGGTGAATATCTTGAAGGCCACCGCGCCCTCGTCGACCATCGTCGCCAACTCGCCCGCACTGGCCGCGGCGGGCGCGCCGTAGAGGCCGAAATTGACCACCGCGTCGGCAGCGAAATGCGCCCGCCGGGTGCGCAAGATCTCGGCCGTCGCGCAGCAGGGCTTGGCGATCGGCATTTCGAGGATGGTCGTCACGCCGCCGGCCGCCGCCGCGCGCGTTTCCGACAGCACCGTGCCGCGCTCGGGGTAGGAGGGCGCGCGCACGTGGACGTGGGTGTCGATCACGCCGGGCAGCACCGCCTTGCCGGCGGCCTCGAGAACGCGCGCTGCCGCCACAGCCGATCCACGCGGCAGCAGCGCGACGATCCGGCCGCCTTCCACCCCGATGTCGAGCGCTTGGAGGGCATCTCCGACCACCACGTCGCCACCGCGCACGAGAAGGTCGAACGGCCCCTTCATCGCCCTGTCTCGAGCGCGGCCGCCATGCGCTCCACCGCCTCCTCGATGCGCCGCAGCGGCTGCAGGAACGAGATGCGCACGTGCCGGTCCTCCTCGTCGCCGAACAGCGTGCCGGGGAAGATCAGGACGCGGGCGGAGCGCAGGAGGCGCTCGCAGAACACGCTGGCGGGCTCGGCCTCGCTCGCCACGTTGGCGTAGAGGTAGAACGCGCCGCCGGGATAGCCGTAGCGGAAGCCGAGCGCATCGAAGGCGCGCATCAGGAAGGCGCGCCGCTCGGCGTAGGCGGCGAGCATCTCGGCGACCGGCTCCTGCGGCCCGGTCAACGCCGCGAGGGCGGCGTGCTGGCTCACCGTGCAGGCGTTGATGGACAGCGTGTGGCGCGGCTCGGTCAGCGAGCGGACGAAATCGCGCGGAGCTGCGAGGTAGCCGACGCGCCAGCCGGTCATCGCGTGGCTCTTGGAAAAGCCGTTGAGCGTGATGGTGCGCTCGCGCATCCCCGGCAGCGTCGCGATGGAAAGATGCTCGGCGCCGTCATAGATGATCGCGGCATAGATCTCGTCGGAGACGACGAGGAGATCGTGTTTCTCGCACAGGGCGGCGATCGCGCGGATGGCCGCCGGCGGGGTGACGGCCCCGGTCGGGTTGTTGGGCGAGACGAGGATCAGCGCCTTGGTGCGCGGTGTGATGCGCGCCTCGATCTCGGCCGGCATCAGCGCGAAATCGTCCGCCTCGCGCGTGGGCACCGGCACCGGCACGCCGCCGCACATGCGCACCGCCGTGTCGTAGGTGGTGAAGCGCGGCGATGTGATGAGTACCTCGTCGCCGGGATCGATCAGCCCCAGCATCGTGAGCATGATGCTTTCCTGCACGCCCGCCGTCACCACCACCTCGTCGGCCTCGTAGGCGAGCCCGTAGCGGGCGCCGAGATGTTCGGCGATCGCCTCGCGCAGCGCCGGCAGCCCGGTGGGCGGGGTGTAGTGGTGTGCGTTGCTGTCGATCGCGCGCTTGGCCGCCGCGCAGATATGGGCCGGCGTGTGGAAATCCGGGTCGCCGCGCCCGAGGGCGATGACATCGTCGAGCCCGGCCGCGATGGCCAGCATCTTGGTACGGTAGGATTCGTCTTCGGGCACGATCCGCGCCGCGAGGCGGCCGGCGAGCGGGCTCAGGGTCGACATGGGGGTCCTTCAGCCATTGTGCGCCAGAATGCGCGCGTCGATGGGGTGGTCGGCCTGGAAGCGGCTCGGCACTTCGGGTCCGTCGGGGCCGACGATCAGGGTGTTGATGGTGCGCGTGCCGTCGCGGCCGGGGCGGTAGATGCCGGGCTCGCTGGAAAACACCATGCCCGTCGCGACGGTCGTGGTGTCGCCCGGGGCGAGCCAGGGCGCCTCGTGGCCGGCGATGCCCATGCCGTGGCCGATGCGGTGGCGGATCGTGGCGCCGAAGCCGGCCGCACGCAGGACGTCGAGCGCCGCGTCGTTGACCGAGGCGCACGTCGCGCCGGGCCGGAGCGCCCTTTGCGCCGCCGCGTCCGCCTCGTGCGCCGCTTGAAGGCAGTCGAGCGTGTCGCCGGCCGGCTCGCCCACCACGAAGGTGGCCCCGCTCTCGGCGTGGTAGCCGGCCACGGACGCCCCGATGCCGGCGATCAGCGTCTCGCCGGGACGCGGCGTGCGGGCCATGGTCTTGCCATGCGGCAGGGCGGCGCGCGGGCCGGAATGGACGGTGCCGGTGAGGCCGCAGCGCGTGCGGTCGAGGAGATCGCCCAGCTCGGCCTGCATCGCCTGCTGCGCGGCGGCGAGGCCGCAGGCGAGGATGTCGCGCTCGGTGCCGCCGCTCGCGATGATGCGGCCCGCCTCGGCGTGCACCGCCTCCAACACGAGGTCGGCATAGCGCGCAGCGGCCCTCACGAAGACGAGTTCGTCCTCGGACTTCACCGCGCGCAGCCGCAGGGCGGCGTCCGACAGGATGAGCCGGTCGAGCCGCGTGCGAAGGGCGTCGGCAAGGCGCGCCTCCAAGGTGTCGACGGCAAGGCGCGCGACGCCCGCCTCGCGCGCCATCCACAACACGGGATGCTCGGTGCCGGGAAACTCTTCGTAGACGCGCACGTCCGCGACCACGCCGGCGGCGTTCTCCCGTTCCAAGAGCGGCACGAACAGGACGGGGTCGCCCGTCACCGGCACCAGCAGGCCGATGGGCCGCTCGTTGGCGCTGTGGAAGAAGCCGGACGCCCAGACGACGCTCTCGGTCTCGAGCAGCAGGATCGCTTCGGCCCCCTCCTCGGCCGCAGCGGCCGCGAGGCGCTTGCAGGCGCCGCGATAGAAATCCTCGCCCAGCGGCTCAAGCTGCGGCATGGGCGAGATCCTGGAGCCGCGCATCGAGGCCGAGCGTTTCGGCGAGCGCGTTGAGGTCGTCGAACACGGCCCGGTCGAGCGGCACGCCGTTGCGGCGCTTGTCCTCGGCGCGCCGGTGCTCCAGCTCGCCCGGCACCAGGATCTCGTCGAACCCGGGGCGCAGCCGGCCGCCCTTCACCTCGTCGATGAAGCGGTCCATGCGCGCGGTGAATTCGGCGAGCGGCATGAACCAGTCGATGTCGAGGGCGAGGAAGGCGTGCGACACGTCCTGCCGCGCCGGGTCGCTATAGGGGCCGAGGCCGAAGGCGCCGCCGGTGAGGACGCCCGTCATCACGTCCGTCATCAGCGCGAGGCCGTAGCCCTTGTAGCGGCCGATCCCGAGCAGCGCGCCCGTCATGGCGGCCTCGGGGTCGTCGGTCTCCTCCCCCTCCGGCGTCAGCGCCCAATCGGTCGGCATCTTCTCGCCCTCGCGCGAAAGCCAGCGCATCATGCCTTTGCCGGCGGTGGTCAGCGCGATGTCGAGTGACACGTCGAAGCCCTTGCCCGACGGCGCGGCGATGGCCCAGGGGTTGGTGCCGACCGCAGGCGAGGCGCCGCCCCAGGCAGCCATTTCGGCCCCGGCGTTGGTCATCGCAACGCCGATGCAGCCGGCTGCCACCGCCTCCGCCGCATGCACCGCGGACGAGCCATAGTGCGAGCCGCCGCGCACGAAAGCCATGCCGATGCCGCACACCTTGGCCTTTGCCACCGCGAGCCGCATCGCTTCGATGCCCGTGACGCTGCCCAGCGCGTTGTGGCCGTCGATCAGTGCGAGCGCCGGGCTCTCCTTCACCACCTCGTGGCGCGTACCGACGTCGATGACCCCACCGGCGATGCGCTCGGCATAGGCCCGCAGGCGCCGCACGCCCTGGCCCTGCCCCGGATGGAAGCGCAGTTCGCTGAACATCAGCGCCCCGCCGACGAGGCGCGCCTGCCCGGCCGAGCAGCCCATCGCACCCAGGCCGGCTTCGGCGAAATCGGCCAGCGCCGGGAGCGACACGCGCACCATCTCGATGGTCATCGGGGCCCGCTCAGTCCGCGAGGTCGAGCAGCGAGACGAGATTGACGCCCTCGCGCGTCACCGGCGCGATCGACCCGTCGATGCCGGTCATCAGCAAGGTCATGCCCGGACCGTAGCCGGCGCGCGGCCCGTCGGTCTGGCCGATCACGCCGATGCCCATGGCGCCGCGCAGATAGCCGTGCTGATAGCGGCTGTCGGTGTCGGCGATGGCCACGATGTCGCCGAGGCGCAGCGTGTCGAGCCCGGCGGCGGCCACCGCCTCGCGGTCCGTGGTCTGGATGTGCAGGCTGCCGCCCTCGCTGGTGAGGCCAGCCCCCGCGCCCACCAGATGCGGCGGCACCGTCGCCACCACCGGCACCTCGAGCTTGCCGTCCGCAAGCCGCGGCGAGAGGGCATGAAACAGGCGCGGCGACAGGCTCTTGAGGCGCACCTTGTCGAGCCCCGGCAGGCTCATGCCGACGCCGAGGCCCTTCACCACCACACGGTCGCCCACCGCGAGCTTGTCGCGCTCGGGCTTGGCCACGTGCACGATCACCTGCTCGGAGAAGCGGCCCGACTTGCCGGTGACGACGCCCTTGATGCGCTCGCCCCGCCCCGTGATCACCGTCGCGTCGTTGCCGACGCAGGCGAAGGTGTTGAGGCCGCGATTGCCGAGGTCCGAGGCATGGGCGATCGAGATGCCCGGATGCACGCAGTCCGCCTGCCAGCCGAACGCCGGATCGCCGACCGAGACGTTGTAGACGATGCCGCCATAGGTCGGCAGCAGGAACGGCCGGCCATCCGCGGCAAGGCGGTAGGGTTCGGCCGGCAGGCCGGGAAAGCCGGGTTGCGCGATCGCCCCCATCAGCGAGACGCTGACGAGGCTCTCCTCGTTGGTCGCGATCCGGTCGGCGTTGGCGCCGGGCTCCTTCACCGCGAGATCCATGCTTCCCTCCCCCAAACCGGACCGGCGCCGCGCGCCAGCCGATTACGCGTTGCCATGGCCGGTCCTCGTCACGCCGAGCGCCTCGGCGATGTTGGCCTTGTCGTCGACGACCCACTCGATCTGGGCGGCCGGCGCGGTCATCAGCGTCAGCATGCCGGGGCCATGGCCGGTCATCACCGAGTCGCCGTGGATGCACAGCGCGATCGACACCGCCCCCTCCCGGTAGGAGCGGCCATAGCGGTGGTCGGCGTGGTTGATCGCCACGAGATCGCCCAGGCGCATCCGGTCGATGCCGAGCTCGGCCATCAGCGCGCGGTCGCCGGACATGAGGTCCTGGTCGACGAACTCGGCGTTGAGCTCCGCGCCCGAGCCCATGATGCGGATCGGCAGTTCCATCGCCACCGGCACGCGCAACTTGCCGTCCGCCAGCGGCTCGATCCGCATTGCCCCCAGCAGACGGGGGCTCATCTTTTTCAATTCGATCTCGGGATAGTCGGTCAGGACGAGACCCCGGCCGAGCGCCTTGATAAGGATGGTGTCGCCGGCGCACAGGAGATCCGCGGCCTCGTCGCCCACATCCACCAGAAGGCGCGCGTGCTCGCCCGTGACGATGCCGCGCGCGCCGGCGGCGAGCCCGCTCGTCACCACCGCCTCGTTGCCGATGCAGGTGAGGTAGTGCAGCGCGAAGTCGGCCCGCTCGTCGGCCGCGGCGATGGAAACGCCAGGCTCCACGTGGTCGGCGGCCCAGCCGAACGCCGGATCGCCGCAGCGCACGTTGTAGGTGACGCCCGACATGCCGGGCAGGACCACGGCGCGGCCATCATTGTCGGGAATGTAGCCCGGATGGCGTAGTGTCGGCTGGCTGACGTTGCCGGCGACGGCCATCTCCACAAGCGCGTCGGCGTTGGTTCGCAACATGGGATCGCCTTTGGTCTGGGGCGTGCTTGACAAGGTGCATCGCCCGTTCGCATGTTAGCAACTCCGATATTGTCGACAATGTCAACTGGCCACCCAGATGGATGAGACGCCGCCCCGATGAGCCCCACGAGCGCCACTAGAAACGAGGGTGCCGACGCCCCGCTCGGCGTGCCGCTGCCCGAGCGCGTCGCCGATGCGCTGCGCGAATCCATCCTCAATGGCGGCTTCAAGCCGGGCGAGGCATTGACCGAGGCGCACCTTGCCTCCGAGCTGGGCGTGTCCCGGGCGCCGATCCGCGAGGCGTTGCGCATCCTCGCCGGCGAGGGCCTCGTCGAGACGATCCCCTACAAGGGCACCACGGTGCGCAAGATCAGCCGCAAGGACATCGAGGAGGTCTACAGCTTGCGCCGCGAACTGGAGGCGTTCGCCCTCGAGCGGCTCATCAACGCCCCCGAGCCCGTCGACCTTGCTCCGCTGGACGAGCGCTGCGCCCGCATGAAGGCGCTGGCCGCCGACGGCAATTTCGCCAAGCTCAGCGCGGAGGACGAAGCGTTCCACCGCACCATGATCGCGCTCACCGGGCACGAATTGCTGGCCTCGGTTTGGGATTCGCTCGCCATCCGCATGCGGTTCATCATCGCCATGCGCAACCGCCGCAACACCGACCCCATGCAGGTGGCGCTCAACCACATTCCGATCGTGGAAGCGATCCGCAACCGCGACCTGGAAGCGGCGCGCGCCGTCATCGCGACGCATGTCCAATCGGCCGCCGACCTCATCGGCTGGGTGGAGGACGGCACCGCGTGAGGCCCCGGGTGGTCCTCACTGGAGCGGCCGGCTTCGTCGGCCAACATCTGGTGGCCGCCCTTACCGATACCGGCTGCAGTGTCATCGCCATCGACCGGAGCGTCGATGCGGCCGCCGCCCGCGCCCTCGCCGGCATCCGCACCATCGAGGCGCCGCTCGCCGCCATCACCGCCGACGCCATCGGCGGCCCGGCCGACGCGTTGATCCACGCCGCCGCCCTCACCGCGCGGCCCGACGAGGCGGGGCTCGACCTGCCCGCCCACCTCGCGGCCAATGTCGACGCGCACCTGGCCGCCCTCGCCCTCGCCGCGGCGCTCGAGGTGAAGCGCTTCGTGTTCATCAGCTCCGCCGGCGTTTTCTCGCCCGGCGCCCGCCAACTCGACGAAGATGCCCTGCCCGACGCGGCGCAGCCCTACGCCGCCGCCAAGCGCATGGGCGAGATCGCGACGGACGCCCTCGGCGAGACCGGCATCGAGGCGATCAATGTGCGGCTCGGCAACGTCTACGGCCCGGGCGAGATCGCGCGACCGAGCCGGCCCCGCCTCAGCCTGCTGCAGCAGATGATCGCCTCGGCCGAAACCGACGGGCGCATCGGCGTCGATACGCCCGACGCGCTGCGCGACTGGACGTTCGCGCCCGACATCGGCCGCCGCATCGCGCAGCTTGTCGCCGCGCCGCGCCTGCCGGGCCGCGTCGTCCACCTCGTGGCACCGCAGCCGGCCACCGATCGCACGCTGGCCGAGACCATCGCCAGCCTGCGGCCCGGAATAGCCCTCGCTTTCGGCACCGCCGCGGCCGCGATCCGGCCGCCCCTTGCATCACGGTTCCCCGAACACCGCGCGGCCTCCGCATGGACGCCGCTCGAGACGGGCATCGCCCTGACGATGCGCTCCAACGGCGCCTCGTCGCCCGACCACACCGTCCGGCCCGGCCGGACCACAGCGGAGTTGAGCGCATGAAGAGACTGAGCACCCTCGTGCTTGCGGCGAGCCTCCTCGCCGGTACGGCCCTCGCCCAGGCGCCGGACGGATCGACGCTGGTGATCGCCCAGAGCACCGACGCCAACACCTTCGATCCGGCGAACATTTCCTCCCGCACCACGTCCAACATCGCCGAGCACATCTTCGGAACGCTCTACGACGTGACCGGCGACGGCGAGATCGTCCCCTTCCTCGCCGAGTCGCATGAGGTTTCGGAAGACGGCAAGTCGGTCACCTTCAAGCTGAAGGAAGGCCTCACCTGCCATGACGGCGAGCCGCTGACGGCCGAGGACGCCGCCTACAGCTTCAACCGCGCCGCCGACCCGGACCTCAAGTTCACCGGCAACACGCCCGGCTTCATCTATAGCTCCATCGGTTTCGAGGAGGCCGTGGCGGACGACGACCTCCACGTGACTTTGAAGCTGAAGAACAAGAGCCCGATCCTGCTCGGCATGATCGGCGAGGTCTTCATCCACTGCAAAGGCTCCTACGAGGCGATGTCGCCGGAAGAAGCCGCGCAGACCCCGATCGGCTCGGGTCCGTACAAGTTCGTCGAATGGGTGCGCGACGACCGCGTCGTGCTGGAGAAGTGGGACGACTACACGCTGGAGCCCGGCTCCTTCGACCGCCTGGTCTGGCGCGTGATCCCCGAAGCGTCGACCCGTGCCGCCGAGCTGATGGCCGGCAATGTCGACGTCATCACCAACGTCGCGCCGGATCAGATCGAGACGATCAACCGCAGCGACAAGGCCGAAGTGGTGCCGGTGCAGGGCACACGGCGCATCTACATCGGCTTCAACCAGAAGGACAAGTTCGCCGAGACCGAAGGCGGCAAGGCGATCCAGAACGCGGACGTGCGGCGCGCCCTCCAATATGCGGTGGACGTGCCGACCATCTGCGAAGGGCTGCTCGGCACGCCCTGCACCCGCGCCACCGGCCTCGTCAATCCGCCCCGCGGCAATCCCGACCTCGAGCCCTATCCCTACGACCCGGACAAGGCCGAGGAGCTGCTCGACGCGGCCGGCTATCCGCGCGGCGACGACGGCGTGCGCTTCACCCTGACGCTGCAATCGCCCAACGGCCGCTACCTCAACGACGCTAACGTGGCGCTCGCCGTGGGCCAGTTCCTGTCCGACATCGGCGTCAAGACCGACGTCGAGCTGTTGGAGTTCGCCTCCGTCTACATCCCGCTCATCCGCGCGCACGATGCGGGGCCGCTGTTCCTGCTCGGCTCCGGCGGGGCCACCTGGAGCGCGCTCTACGACATGGCCGACCTGTCGGCTGTCGACGCGGGCACGAACTACACCGAGTGGAAGGACGAGGAGTTCTTCGCCGGCTGGAAGAAGATCGAAGCGGCGCAGACGCCCGAAGAGGAGCGCGAAGTCATCAACGAGATGCTCAAGATCTTCTACGAGCGCGGCCCCTGGCTGCTGATGTACTTCCAGCCCGATTTCTACGGCATCAGCGAGCGGCTCGATTGGGAGCCACGGCGTGACGAGCACATCAACGTCACCGACGCCAAGCTGAAATAGCCAGCCCCCGGCCCGGCCGCCTCGCGCGGCCCGGCAGGACGGCCCGGCACGTCGCCATGTGGACCTATATCGTCCGACGGCTGATCCAGAGCGTCATCGTCATCATCGGCGTGACGCTCATCAGCTTCACCGCGCTGCAAATGTCCGGCGACCCGACGTATCTTTACGTCAGCGAGCGGGCGAGCGACGAGGAGATCGCCCTCGCCCGCCAGAAGCTCGGCTTCGACCGGCCGTACTACGTGCAGTATCTGACCTTCGTCGCGAACCTGGCGCAGGGCGACTTCGGCGAAAGCCTCAGCTACCGCACCCCGGCCCTCGACGTGGTGCTGGAGCGCTTCCCCGCCACCATCGAGCTCACCGCGGTCGCCATGGTGATCGCCATCTTTGGCGCCATTCCGCTCGGCGTGATGGCGGCGCGGCGGCGCGGGCGCCCCACCGACGGCACCATCATGACGCTCGCCATCATCGGCCAGTCGATCCCCAGCTTCTGGCTCGGCATCATGCTGATCCTGTTCGTCGGGCTCGGCCTCGGCTGGCTGCCGATCTCCGGGCACGTGCCGGTGTTGAAGCCGATCCTGGAGGGCCACGTGCTGGAGGGCCTGCGCAACATTCCCGCCGCCGTGCCCTATCTCATCATGCCGGCCTTCACGATCGCGCTGTTCTCGCTGTCGCGCAACGCGCGGCTGGTGCGCTCCTCGATGCTGGAGGTCCTGTCGCAGGATTTCGTGCGCACGGCCCGCGCCAAGGGCCTCGCCGAGCGGCGCGTCATCTCCGACCATGCGCTGCGCAATGCGTGGCTTCCCGTCGTCACCATGATCGGCCTCGAGTTCGGCTTCCTCCTGTCGGGGGTCGTGGTGGTGGAGACGATCTTCTCCTGGCCCGGCGTCGGGCGGCTGGTGTTCAATGCCATCAACCAGCGCGACATTCCGTTGGTGCAGACCGCGGTGGTGATCTTCTCGTTCGTCTTCGTGCTGCTCAACCTTGCCGTCGACCTCGTCTATGCGTGGCTCGACCCCCGGATCCGCCTCCGATGAGTTCGCAGGATATCGAAGAGGACGAGGTAGACGGGTTCGCCGAGGACGCCGGCCCGCCCCGGCGCGAGTGGCGCCGGGCGTGGCGCTCGATGGTGCGCGGCGGCTGGCCGATCTTCGCGCTGCTGATCCTCGTCGGCGTCACCTTCGCGGCGGCGTTCGGGCCGGAGCTGGCGCCGAAGGATCCGAACCGGCAGAATATCATCGCGCGGCTCAAGGAGCCGCTGACGGAGAACCGCGCCGGCAAGGTGGAGTATGTGCTGGGCACCGATGCGCTCGGGCGCGACGTGCTCTCGCGGCTGATCTACGGCGCGCGCATCTCGCTGGTGGTGGGGCTGACCGCCGTGTTCATCGGCGGGGCCATCGGCATCGTGCTCGGCATGGTGGCGGGCTATTTCGGCGGCTGGATCGACGATGTCATCATGCGGCTTGCGGACATTCAGCTCGCGTTTCCGTTCATCCTGCTGGCCATCATGTTCCTGGTCGTGCTCGGTCCGGGCGTCGTCAACCTCGTGCTCATCCTGGGTATCGGCCAGTGGGTGACGTATGCGCGTATCGCGCGGGGTCAGACCATCTCGCAGCGCGAGAAGGACTATGTGGAGGCCGCCCGCGCGCTCGGCGCCAGCACCTCAAGCATTCTGTTCCGCACCATCTTGCCCAACATCCTCGCTCCGCTCACGGTGATCGCCTCGTTCAACGTGGCGAGCGTCATCCTGGCGGAGGCGGCGCTGTCCTTCCTCGGGCTGGGGGTGCCGCCCACGGTGCCGACCTGGGGCGGAATGCTGGCGGAAAGCCGCGACCAGCTGCTCGCCGGCCGCTGGTGGCTCGCCACCTTCCCGGGTGTCGCCATCATGCTGACGGTGCTGTCGTTCAACATCCTGGGCGACTGGCTGCGCGACTTCCTCGATCCTCGCCTCGGCGAGAACGGATAACGAGACCAAAAAGGAGACACCATGAAGGTCGGGATCATCGGCGCGAGCTTCGCCAAGGCCGCCTACCTGCCGGCGCTCGCCCATGTGGAGGGCGCTAAAGTGGTCGCCATCGCCAGCGCGCGGCTCGAGAGCGCCCGCGCCGCCGCCGACGCCTACGGCGTGCCCCATGCCTACGACGACTGGCAGGCGATGCTGGACGCGCACGCGTTCGACCTCGTCGCCATCGCCACCCCCACCGTGACGCATGCGGCGATGACGCTGGCCGCGCTCGACAAGGGCGCCCACGTCCTGTGCGAAAAACCCACCGCCATGGACGCCGGCGAGGCCAAGGCGATGCTCGACGCCGCCGAGGCCAAGGGCCGCGTCCACATGATCGACCACGAGCTGCGCTTCAACCCCAACCGCCGCCGCGTGCGCGAGTTGATCCGCTCCGGCGCACTCGGCACGGTGCGGCACGTGAATGTCGCCAACATCACGGCGGCATGGGGCGACCCGGCCTCGCGGCCGAAGGGCGACTGGTGGTCGAGCGAGGCGGAGGGCGGCGGCCGGCTCGGCGCCAATGGCTCGCACCAGGTGGACCTCATCCGCTGGTGGCTCGGCGAGGTGGCCGCCGTCTCGGGCCAGGCCCTCACCCTGGTGCCGGAGCGCAAGGACAAGACCACGGGCGAAGCCTGGACCGCGACGGCCGACGACACCGTCCACTTCATGCTGGAAATGGAGCAAGGCCCGCTCGTCAGCGTGTTCCTGTCGGGCGTGGCGCGGCACGGGCTCGACAACACGGTGGAGATCTTCGGCAGCGAGGGCACCATCATCATCGAGAACAGCAGCGAGTCCGTGAAGTTCGCGCGGGCCGGCGAGCCGTTCGAGGATATCGGCGTCGACGATCCCAACGCGGCGCTGGAGGGCGTCAACAAAGGCATCTGGAACGTGTCGGTGGTGGCCCTGATGCGAGAGCTGGCGGCCGCCATCGCCGAGGGCCGCCCGCCGGCCGAGGGTGCCACATTCCTCGACGGCTGGCGCAACCAGATGGTGCTCGACGCGGTCAAGCGCTCCGGGCGCGAGCGGCGCTGGATCGCCATGAGCGAGATGGCGTGAGCCAGGTGCTGGCGGGCCAGCGGATCGTGCTCACCGGCGCGGCGCAGGGGCTCGGCCGCGCCGTGGCCGTGGCGCTCGCCGCCGCCGGCGCCCGCCTCCTCCTCCTCGACCGCGACGCCGACGGCCTCGCCTCCCTGGCTGCGACCCTGGCGGGCGGGCACCAATCCATCGCCGTCGACCTGTCGGACGGCGACGCGACCGCGGCCGCGCTCGAAGAAGCGCGGCTCGATACCGACCCCGCGGCAACCCTCATCCACAACGCGGCGGTGCTGACACCCAAGCCCTTCGCCGCGATGGACCTCGAGGACTGGCGCCGCACCGTCGACGTCGGCCTCCTCGCCGCGTTCCTGCTGACCCGCGCGGTGTGGCCGGGCATGGCGGCGAATGGCGGCGGCGCCGTCGTCTACGTCTCCTCGCGCTCGGGCATCGAGGGATTTGCGGACGAAAGCGCCTATTGCGCGGCCAAGCACGGGCTGGAGGGGCTGATGAAGTCGCTCGCGATTGAGGGGGCGCCGCTGGGCATCGCCGTCAACACCATCACACCGGGCATGTACATGAAGACGCCGATGTCGGAGCGCAATTACGACGCCGCGCTCAAGGCGAAGTGGGTGGATCCGGCGGAGCTCGCCCCGGCCTTCGTCGCCCTCGCCGCGCGCCGCGTGGCGCGCTCCGGCGAGCGCCTCGATGCCTGGCAGCTCAGCCGGGCGCCGGCTGCGCGCTGAAGCGTCAGCTTCCCGCCGACGCCTTGCGCCGCGGAACGTCCGCCTCGGCATCCCAATGGGCGAGGAGGTCGTCGCGCCCGGTGATGCAGTGAATGCGCACGGCCGCCGCGGCGGCGCCGGCATCCTTGGCCTCCAGCGCGGCGACGATGGCCGCGTGCTGGGCGATGTTGATCGCCGCCCGCTCCGGGCTCATGCCGATGCGCTGCCGCATCGCGCGGATCATGGCGGTGCTGCCCACCACCATGCGCGCAGCTTCCGGGTTGTTGCCCGACTCGTTGATCTCGCCGTGGAAGGCCGCGTTGGCGTCGGACAGCGCCCGCATTTTCAGCTTCGACGCGGCCTTCGCATAGTCGGCCGCGGCGGCGCGAATGAGCTTCATCGTGGCCGGGCGCATGACGGCAATCGCCCGCTCCGCCAGCATCCCCTCCAGCGCGGCACGGATGTCGTACATGTCGATGACGAAGTTGCGGTCGACCTGGCGCACCACGGCACCGCGATGGGCGATCATCTCGATCAGCCCCTCGCCGGCGAGGAGGCGCATCGCCTCCCGCACGGGGATCGGGCTGATGCCGTACCGCGCCGCGATCTCCACGATCTTCAGCCGCGCGCCCGGCTGGAACGCACCGTCGAGAATTTCGCTGCGCATCCGGTCGCGCACACGCTCCGTCGCCGTGTCGGTGGAAACGGTCAATGGCGCGTTCATGCTGGGGCTCCGTTGCTGCCGTCCGGCGCGAGGGAGCGTCGAGCCTCACCCCCGCCGCCGATGGCGCGCGACAGGGCAAACACATGTCGAGGCCGCCGGTGCTGGTTTGTCATGGCTCCATTCCAAGCGCGTGAAACTCGTCGTCCGCGGGCGGCTGCCTTGTGGGATGGAGCTAACCGGTCGACCTATCGCGCTGTTATATCCGCCCGACCAAACGTTAGGCAACAACTGCTCACGTCCGCGCCACCAGCCGCAATTCAGCCCAATATTGCACTCTCGATCCTTAACGGTTCGTCGAGCGGCGCGAACACGTCGTCGCTGCCGTCGTTGCGACGCCGCATCAGGACGCAGAAATGCGCTTTCTCCACCAGAACGGTGGCGCTGGCGTGCCAGACCCCCGGCGCGAACACCACGCCCACCGTGCCCGGCACCAGGAAGGCGCGAGCCCCGGCGAGATTGGGCTCGTCCGCCGCCCCGAACACCACGACGAGATAGATGGCGACATCCACCGGCACGAACGCCTGTGCCGCGGCGGGATGGCGCTCGGCCTCGATGAGCGTCACCGGCAGTGCGCTCGGCTCCACCGTGTTGAGGTGCATCTGGAGGGGGACGGGGGCCGGCTCGGCCAGCCAGTCGGAATAGAAGGCGCGCTCGCCTGGCTGTTCCGGCGGCAGGATCAGTGCGCCGAAGGGGGCGAAGGCCTCCGCGGTGACCGGCTCGATGGTGAGGGTGCGCATCGTCATGCCGGGGCCGGGACGCAGGCCGAGAAGTGCCGGGCGATGTCGGCGCGCCCGGCGATCCACACATCGGACAGGCCGCCGACATAGTCGAGGAACCGGGCGAGGCCGGATGCGCGCGCCGGGTGGCCGAGCAGACGCATGTGCATTCCCACCGACATCATGCTCGCCCGTTCGTCCGCCTCGTGGCGCAGCAGATCGAGCGCATCGCGCAGGAAGCGCTCGAAATCCTCGCCCGTCACCAGGCCGGTGAGCTTGGCGTCGTTGTTGACGAGCGAGTAGGGCACCACCAGGTGCGGCGCGCCGTCCACCGTCGTCCAGTAGGGCAGGTCGTCGTTGTAGGCGTCGCTGTCGTAGAGGAAGCCGCCGTGCGCCACCACCAGGCGGCGCGTGTTGACGCTCGGCCCGTAGCGGCAATACCAGCCGGCCGGCGGGGCACCCAGCGTTTCCTCCAGCGAGGCGACGGCGCGGGCGATGTGCTCGCGCTCCTCGGCCTCCGACAGGAGGTAGTGCTCCACCCAGCGCCAGCCGTGGCAGCAGATGTCCCACCCCGCCTCGCGGATCGCCTCGGCGGCCGGCGGGTGGCGCTCCAGCGCCTGCGCGCAGGCGAACACGGTGAGCGGCACGCCGCGCTCCTGGAACACGCGGCGCAGGCGCCAGAAGCCGATGCGGCTGCCGTATTCGAACATCGATTCGGCCGCGAGGTCGCGCTCGCCGCGCGGCACGCGCGAGGCGGCCACCTCGGTCAGCGAGGCTTCGGAGCGCCCGTCGCCGTTGCCGATGGCGTACTCCGAGCCTTCCTCGAAATTCATCACGAAGTTGACCGCGACCCGCGCGCCGTTCGGCCAGGTGATGTCCGGCGGGTTGGCGCCGTAGCCGACGAGGTCGCGAGGCATATCGTTCATGCACGGTCCTTGGCGCGGGGGTCGAGCACCTGGGCGAGCCGGTCGCCCAGGAGGTTCACCGCCATCACGGTAATGAACAGGGCGAGGCCGGGAAACAACATCAACCAGGGCGCGTAGCGCATATATTCGCGGCCGGAGTTGAGCATGGCGCCCCACTCGGGAGTCGGCGGCTGCGCGCCGAGGCCGAGAAAGGACAACGTAGCCGTGCCCAAAATGGCATTGCCGAGGTCGAGCGTGCCGAGCACGATCAAGGTCGGCACGATGTTGGGGAAAACGTGGCGCGCCATGATGCGCAGCCGGCTCGCCCCCAGCGCCTGCGCCGATTCCACGTAAAGCTGCTCCTTGGTGACGAGCACCGCCCCGCGCACCACGCGCGCGAAGCGCGGCATGTGGCTGATCGCCACCGCGATCACCACGTTGACGAGCCCGACGCCGAGCACCGCCACCACCAGGATGGCCATCACGATGGCGGGAAAGCCGAGCAGCACGTCGAGGAAGCGCGAGCCCCACTCGTCGACCCGCCCGCCCGTATAGCCGATCAGGATGCCGACGCTCGCCCCCACCACCAGCGCCAGCGCCACGGTGGCGAACCCCACCGCCAGCGAGTAGCGCGCCCCGAACAGCATCCGCGAGAAGATGTCCCGCCCATGCAGATCGGTGCCGAACAGATGTTCCGCACTCGGCGGCTTGAGGCGCGCCAGCATGTCGGTGGCGACGAAATCGTACGGGGCGATGAGCGGCGCGAAGATCGCGCCCACCACCAGCAGCACAAGGACGACGACCGCCCCCGTCGCGCCGGGATGGCGGAAGAAGCGCCGCACGGTGCGCAGGCGCCGCGAGCGGCGGCGCGGCTCGCCCGCTGGGGCGGCGGTTACGCTCATGCGCCCCGCCCAGCCGCGATGCGCGGATCGATCAGCCCGTACAGCATGTCGATCGCCACGTTGATGATGACATAGGCCGCTGTGGTGTAGACCACCAGCGCCTGCACCAGCGGCAGATCCTTGGACAGCACCGCCTGCACCAGCATCGTGCCGAGCCCCGGCCGGGCGAAGACATTCTCCGTCACCACCGCGCCGCCGATCAGCACGGCGATCTGCACGCCGAGCAGCGTCACCGGCGGTATCATCGCGTTGCGCAGCGCGTGCTTCAGCACCACCTTGGCCGGCCCGAGTCCCTTGGCCCGCGCGGTCCGGATATAGTCCTGGTTGAGCGCCTCGATGATGGAGGAGCGCACCAGCCGCGCGAAGCCGCCGGCGATGTAGAGGCCCACCGTGATGGAAGGCAGGATCAGCGCCGCGAAGCCGCCGCCGACGATGGGCGCCCAGCCGAGCGTCATCCCGAACACGTAGATGAGCAGCATGCCGATCCAGAAACTCGGCAGAGACACGCCCGCCAGCGCCAGCATCATGCAGGTGGTATCGATCCAGGTGTTGGGGCGCATTCCGGCGAGAATGCCGAGGACGATGCCCACCACCACGCCGACGATCAGCCCGCCCAGCGCGAGCCGCAGGGTGGGCCCCGCCTGCTCCAGGATCATGGTGCCGACCGGCTGGCGCGTGCGGTAGCTCTCGCCCAGATCGCCCTGCGCGGCGTTGGCGAGGAACAGCACGTAGCGTTCCAGCACCGGCCGGTCGAGGCCGAGCCGCTTGCGCTCGTTCGCCCGCACCTCCTCGGAAGCCGGGCGGCCGGCCAGCATCAGGTTCACCGGGTCGCCCGGGATCACCTGAAGCACCAGGAACACCAGCGTCCAGGCGATGAACAGCACCGGGACGATGGTGATCAGCCTGCGCAGGAAATAGGTCATCGGGGATGCGTCCGGCTTGCGGCGGCGCGGGTCATGGGGCCCGCGCCGCCGGCCTCTCAGTCGGCCGCCGGCCGCACGTCGTAGAGACGGACCTGCCAGTTGCCGGGCGCGAAGCGGATGCCGTCGAGGTCGGCCGAGTAGGCGATGCTCTGGATCTGGTCGTGGATCGGCAGCACCAGCGCCTCTTCCATGATCAGCTTCTGGGCATCGGCGTAGAGCTGTTCGCGCGCCTGCGGCGTGGTCGCCGCCGCCGCGTCGGTGAGCAGCTTGTCGAGCTCGGGGTTGGAATAGCGCGACCAGTTGAACTTGAAGGTGCCGGGCTCGGGGATGTTGCGGCTGTGGTAGGGGATGACCATCACGGCCGGGTCGTTGAGCACCCAGCGCAGCACCAGCATGTCATACTCGTTGTTGAGGATGAGCTCGTCCTGCTTCTGCTTCAGGACGTTCTCGACCGTCACGTCGAAGCCCGCCTTGCGCGCCTCGGCCTGCAGCGCCACCGCCGACTCCGGCTCCATCAGCGCGGGGAAGTAGATCGACAGCGGCGCGCCGTCCTTCTCGCGGATGCCGCCGGAGCCCATCGTCCAGCCGGCCTCGTCGAGCAGCGCGGCCGCCTTGTCTGGATCGTAGGGGTAGTACGCCTCCACGCCCTCGAAATATTCCGGCGTCGCGCTCGAGATCGGCCCGTAGGCGGCATCGGCGAAGCCGAAGAACAGGCTGTCCGCCAGCGCCGGCCGGTTGATCGAGTGCATGAATGCCTGGCGCACCTTGGTGTCGGCGAACGGCCCCTTGGAGGTGTTGAGCGGGGCGCTGAACGGCACGCCCGAGGCAACGGCGACCACGGTCTTGAAGTCGCCCGAGTTGGACAGTCGCTGCATGTCGAGCGGCGGCGTCAGGTCGGTGATCTGCACCTCGCCCGCTTCCAGCGCCGCAACGCGGGTCGAGGCGTCGGGCACGTAGCGGTGGATGATCCGCGCGACCTTGCTCGGACCCTTGTTGTCCATGAACTCGGGCGCCCAGTTGTAGTCCTCGTTGCGCTCAAGGACGACTTCGCGGCCCTTTTCCCAGGACACGAACTTGAACGGCCCGGTGCCCACCGGCGCCTGGGCGAAACCGTTGTCGCCCTTTTCCTTCACCGCCGTCGGGCTGACGGGCGACAGCTCGTTCTCGGTGAAGGTGCCGAGCCCGGCCGGGAACGGACGCTCGTAGGTCACCTTGATCGTGAATTCGTCGAGCACCTCGGAGGAGGCGTAGGGGCCCATGATGTCCACCGCGCCCTGGGAGCCGAGCGCCGGGTCCTTGATGCTGTCGAGCGTGAACTTCACCGCTTCGGCGTTGAAGGGGGTGCCGTCGTGGAAGGTGACGTCGTCACGCAGGGCAAAGGTGATCGAGGTCTGGTCGTCCGATACCTCCCACGACTTGGCGAGGCCGGGATAGATCTTCGCTGTCGAGTCGGCCACCACGAGCTGGTCGAACATCTGGGTGATGACCTGCTCCTCGTGGCGCGACTGGGTCACGCGCGGATCGAAGGTGGTGTCGGAGTTGGAATCCTCCGCGAACACCACCGTCAGACCCTCCGCATCCTGGGCGAAGGCCGGCGTGCCCGCGACGAGCGCGAACGCGATGGTCCAATGGATCGGTCTCATGCTCTTCTCCTATCGGTCTCGGGGCGGACGGGTCCGCCGGTCAGGCGGCGGCCGCGACGGCGCGGCCGCCCTTGAACACTTCGAGCTTGCTGGGCTCTTCCAGAATGGCGATGTCGTCGACGGGATCGCCCGCGACGAGGACGATGTCGGCATAGAGGCCGGGGGCGAGGCGGCCGGCTTCCACCTCGATGGCGTCGGCCGCGGCCGAGGTGGCCGCGACGAGCGCCTCCATCGGGCTGAGCCCGCCCTTGACGAGCAGCGTGATCTCCTCGGCATTGCGCTTGCCGTGCTCCAGCATGAAGCCGGTGTCGGAGCCCGCCACGATGGCGATGCCGCGCGCCTTCGCCCGCGGCATCAGATCCCACTTCGCCGCCCGCGCCGCCTTCAGCCAGCGCCAGCCGGCCGGCGAAATCCCCTGCTCTTCCGGCGTGAACTCGAAATTTCGCTCGTTGACGAGGAACGTCGGGATCAGGACCGTGCCGCGCTCGGCCATCAGGTCGAGGATCTCGTCGTCGGCGAAGTGGCCGTGCTCGATGGTGTCGACACCGAGCCGCACCGCCGCGAGCAGCCCCGACCCGCCGGAGGTGTGCGAGGCGACCTTGAGGCCGAGCGCGTGCGCCTCGGTGCACACGGCCTCGATCTCCGCGTCCGTCATCTCCTGGCGGTAGGGGACGGCGGGATCCTTGCGAGCCCCGACGCAGGCGTTGATCTTGATGAAATCCGCGCCGCGCTTGAGCTGCTTGCGCAGCCCGAGGCGAAAGCCCTCCGGCCCGTCGCAGGGCAGCGTGAGGTCGGTGAAGGCCGAATGGTCGGCCCAGCCGGGCTGGTCCATGTGCCCGCCCGTCACCGACAGCCCCAGCCCGCACGCCTTGATCCGCGGCCCCTCGACGGCGCCCGCCTCGATGGCGTCGCGCAGATCGATGATGGTGCCGCCGGGGGCGTGCATGTCGCGCACCGAGGTGAAGCCGGCGCGGAGCGTGTCGCGCGCATAGCCCGCCGCGCGCAGCGCGATCGCCGGATAGGAGAGTTCGCCGAGCTCCGCGCGGAAGGCGCGCGAATGCGGGATGCCGCTGTAAGCGAGGTGCACGTGCGCGTCGATCAGCCCGGGGATCGCGGTGACGCCCTCGCGCTCGATCAACTCGGCGCCTTCCGGCACGCCGATATCGGCCTGCCGGCCCACCGCCACGATGCGATCGCCCTCGACGAGGATCGCCGCCCCCTCGAGCGGCGCGGCGCCCGTGCCGTCGATCAGGCGCGGGACGCGAAAGACCTTCATGCTGCCGCTTCTCCGTTGGCAAGTCGCTGGCACAGATCCCAGGCGCGCACCGTCGTCGGGGCCGAGCCGCCCGTCAGCGCAAGGTGCACGTAGGCGGGCGCGATATCAGCCGGATCGCGCCAGATCGCGCGCTGCTCGGCGCCGTAGGTGGTTTCGCTCATGGCGGTGTGGACGGGGGTGCCGGGCGTCACGGTGTTGACGACGATGCCGTCCGCCGCCAGCTCGACGGCGAGCGCCCGGCTCAGCCCCTCGACGCCGAACTTGGAGGCGCAATAGGCAACCTCGTTGGCGCTGCCGCGCGTGCCCGCGTTGGACGAGGTGTTGATGATCGCGCCGCGCCCCAGCGGGCGCATCGCCGGCAGCGCCGCCCGGCAGCACAGGAACGTGCCGGTGAGGTTGACCCCGATGATCGAGAACCAGTCCGCGTCGCTGGTCGCCTCGATGGGGCGCTCCACGATGATGCCGGCGACGTTGGCGAGCACGTCGATGCGTCCCGCCTCGGCGATGATAGCCTCGAACGCGCGCGCCACATCCGCCGGCGACGCGACGTCGAGCGCGATGGCGCGGGCGCCGATGGGCGCGGCCACGGCGTCGAGCTCCTCCGCCAGGCGGTCGAGCGCGAAGACGCGCGCGCCCTCGACCGCATAGCGCTCGGCGACGGCGCGGCCGATGCCACGGGCGGCGCCCGTCACCACCGCGACACGGCCGCCCAGCCTGCCCGTCACGTCGCGACCCTTCCGCCGTCGATCAGCAGCCCGACGCCGGTGGTGAAGGACGACTGATCGGACGCGAGATAGAGCACCGTCTCGGCGATCTCGCGGGGCGTGCCCATGCGCCCGAGCGGCGTGATGGCGCGCCACTTCTCCTCGGTGGCGGCGCGGTCGCCGGCACGCTCGGCGTTGCGCTCGTTCATCGGCGTGTCGATGACGCCGGGGCAGATGGCGTTGACGCGCACGTTGCGCCCGGCGAACTCGATGGCCAGCACCCGCGTCAGCGACATCACCGCCCCCTTGGAGGCGGCATAGGAGATGTTGCCGCCCACGTTGGCGAAGGCGCTCACCGAGGAGTTGTTGACCACGGTGCCGCCGCCGGTGCGCAGCATCGCCGCGATGGCGTGCTTGCAGCCGAAGAAGGTGCCCTTGAGGTTGATGCCGATCACCCGGTCGAACAGCTCTTCGGTGACGCCCACCGAAGGCGTCACCGGCTGCTCGATCCCGGCGTTGTTGAAGATGGTGTCGAGCCGGCCGTAGACGCGCTCCGCGGTCGCGACCAGCGCCGCCACATCCGCCTCGCGCGACACATCCGTGGCCTGGAAGGTGGCCCGGCCGCCGGCGGCGACGATGGCGGCCGCGGCACGCTCGCCCTCGGCGGCGTCGACATCGCCGATGACGACCGCCGCGCCCTCCTCGGCGAACAATTCGGCCGTCGCGCGGCCCATGCCGAACGCGCCGCCGGTGACGATCGCCACCTTGTCCTTCAAGCGCAAAGGTCTGCTCGCATGGCGTGCCTCTTGCTCTTTAAGCCGACGATAAAAGAGGGCGCGCTCCGGTGCCGCTTGCCATTGTCGACGGTATATTTGATATACTCGGCACACGGTTTGTCAAATGCCGACGCGCACGGAGGGGCAGGGCCGCATGGCCGTCCAGATCGAGGCGACACCCGTGGAAAGGGACGGTGGGGTCGGTGGCCCCGTGCTGCGCTTTGCCGATCTGCGCACCCAGTTCGCGACGGAGGACGGGCTGGTGCGCGCGGTCGACGGCGTGTCCTTTTCGCTCGCCGCGGGCGAGACGGTGGCCGTCGTCGGAGAATCGGGCTCCGGCAAGTCGGTGACGAGCCTTTCGGCGCTGCGCCTGGTGGACCCGCCCGGCCGCATCGCCGGCGGCTCCATCGCCTTTCGCCGGCGCGACGGCTCGGTGGTCGACCTCGTGACGGCGGACGAGCGCACCATGCGCGCGATCCGCGGCAACGAGATCGCCATGGTGTTCCAGGAGCCGATGACCTCGCTCAACCCGGTCTACACCATCGGCAACCAAGTGGCCGAAACGGTGCGCCAGCACGAGCGGATCGGCCGTGCCGCCGCCCGTCGCCGCTCCGCCGCGCTCCTGGAGGAGGTGGGCATCAACGATCCGGACCGCCGGCTCGCCCAGTATCCGTACGAGCTCTCCGGCGGAATGCGTCAGCGCGTGATGATCGCGATGGCGCTGGCCTGCCGCCCGGCCGTCCTCATCGCCGACGAGCCGACCACCGCGCTCGACGTGACGATCCAGGCGCAGATCCTCGACCTCTTGCGCCGCCTGCAACAGCAGGCCGGCGGCATGAGCGTCCTGTTCATCACCCACGACATGGGCGTGGTCGCCGAGATCGCCGACCGCGTCGTCATCATGTATTGCGGCCGCGTGGTGGAGGCGGGGCCGGTGCGGGCGATTTTCCGCACCCCGCGCCATCCCTATACGCGCGCCCTGCTGGGCAGCATCCCGCGCGTCGACCGGGCCGAGCGCGCCGCCGGACGCAGCGCGCGCCTCGTGGCGATTCCCGGCACCATTCCCAACCCCCTGGACCTGCCGCCCGGCTGCCCCTTCGCTCCGCGCTGCGAACACGCGGTGGACGCCTGCCGTGCCGAGGAGCCGCCGCTTTTCGACGTCGGCCCCGATCACACGGCCCGCTGCATCCGCTGGCAGGACACCCCATGAGCGCCGGCCCCGCCCTGCTCGCGGCCGACGGCCTCACCAAGCACTTCCCGATCCGCGGCGGGATCCTGCAGCGCCGCATCGGCGAGGTGCGCGCGGTGGACAATGTGAGCTTCGAGATCCGGCGCGGCGAGGTGCTCGGCCTGGTCGGCGAATCGGGCTCCGGCAAGACCACCGTGGGCCGCGCCGTGCTCGGCCTCACCGCGCTCACCGATGGCCGGGTGCGCTTCGACGGCGCCGAAATCGGCAACCTCTCGCCCGAGGCGCGCGTGCGCTACCGCCAGCGCGCCGGCATCATCTTCCAGGACCCGTTCGCGAGCCTCAATCCGCGCATGCGGGTGGACGCGCTGGTCGGCGAGGGCCTTGCGATCCACGGCATCGGCACTTCCCGCGACCGCCGCGAGCGGGTGGCCGAGCTGTTGACCCGCGTCGGCCTCTCCGCCGACCACATGGGGCGCTATCCGCACGAATTCTCCGGCGGTCAGCGCCAGCGGATCGGCATCGCCCGCGCTCTCGCCCCGGGCCCGGATTTCCTGGTGGCGGACGAGCCGGTGTCGGCGCTCGATGTGTCGGTACAGGCGCAAGTCATCAACCTGTTGAAGGACTTGCAGCAGGAATTGAACCTGTCGCTCCTGTTCATCGCGCACGATCTCAGCGTGGTGGAGTACGTGTCGGACCGGGTGGCCGTGATGTATCTCGGCCGGCTGATGGAGATCGGCCCGGCGAGCCGCATCTACACCGTGCCCAAGCACCCTTACACGGAGGCGCTGCTGTCGGCCGCGCCGATGCCCGATCCCGACGCCGACCGCCGCCGCATCATCCTGGAGGGCGACGTGCCGAGCCCGGCGAACCCGCCGTCCGGCTGCGTCTTTCGCACCCGCTGCCCCTACGCGCTACCCGAATGCGCCGAGACGGTGCCGCAGCCGATGGCCGTCGCACCCGGTCACCTCAAGGCCTGCATCCGCGACGACATTCTCTGAGCACCCCGTCTCTGAGCGCCCCGTCAGCCCACCCGGCGCGATGCCGCGATGTGCTCGGCCGCGCGCAGCGCCAGTGCCATCGCGGTGTTGGTGGGATTGACCGCCGCCGAGGTCACGAACACGCTGGAATCGGCGATGTAGAGATTGGCGAGATCGTGCACCCTGCCGAACGGGTTGACGACCGAGCGCTCCGGGTCCGTTCCCATCCGCGCCGTTCCCATCAGGTGAAAGCCGGTGTGGGTGCGCAGCGGCACATGATAGATTTCGTCGGCCCCCGCCTCGCGCAGCGCATCCTCGGCCCGGGCGAGGCCGAAATCCAGGAGCCGGCGCGAATTGTCCGACAGGCGGTAGCTCATCTTGGCGGCGGGCTGGCCTGTCCGGTCGGTGAGGCTGTCGGACAGCGTGATGCGGTTGTGCAGTTCGGGCAGATCCTCCCCGCACACGGTGAAGCCGGCGACGCGGTCGGTCAGGTCGCGGCCCGAAAGGTCCGCGCCCGGCACCTCGCCCGCCGCCACCGGCAGCGAGCGCGCGCTGGCGATCAGCTGCAATTTCGACCCCCGCACGAACCCGCGCGAGGAATCGCTGTCGTAGAATTGGTGGCTGATGATGCCGCCCGTCGGCTCCGGATCGCTCGGGCCGAACGGCTCGGGAAACACCGCGTACGTGCCGGCATAGGCGTGCAGCATCAAATTGCGGCCGACGAGGCCGGAGCGATTGCCGAGCCCATCCGGGAAGGAGCGGCTGGCCGATTGCAGCAACAGCTTCGGCGTGCCGATGCCGTTGGCCGCCACGATCACCACGTCGGCCGCGATGCGCCTGCGCGCGCCGCCCGCGTCCTGCACCACGGCGCCGGTGACGGCCCCGCCACTTTCCTCCAACGTCACCACCCGCGTGTGGGTGAGAAGGTGCGCCCCGGCCGCCAGAGCGCGCGGCCACAAGGAGCGGTCGACCGCCGCCGCCCGCCCCGTGGCACAGCCGAAATCGCACGGTCCGTCGTGCCGGCACGGCTCGCTGCCGCGCTCCCCCACCACCCGGTCGACCGGCCACCAGTGCCAGCCGAGCCGGTCGAGCGCGGCCGCCACCGCGCGGCCCGAGGCGCCGATGGGCAGCGGCGCCGCATAGTCGCCCGTGCGCGGCGGCGCCAAGGGGTCGCCCTTCTTGAGCGCGACGCCGAGCTCGGCCTCCACCCGGTCGTAGAACGGGGCCAGGTCGTCGTAGCCGATCGGCCAGTCGTCGGCGACGCCGTCGGTGGTGCGGACGTGGAAGTCGGAGGGTTTGTAGCGCGGCACGTGCGCCGTCCACATAATGGTGGAGCCGCCCACGCCGTGGAAGAACATCGGCCTGATGTCGCTGTCGGCATCGTCGACCGGATCGTCGACCGGCCGGGCGCGCACGTTGGGGTTGGCGTGCCACTCGCGCGCCTTGCGCTGCGGCCAGTCGGGACGGTCGCGGCCCAAGGCCTCGTCGTCGACGGGGCCGCCCTGTTCCAGGCAGACCACGTCGAGACCCCGTCGGGCGAGCGCGAGCGCGGCAATCGCGCCCGTCGGTCCCGCACCGATGACGAGCACCTCGCACCGATCGATAGACATGGGCTTCCTCTTGGCAGGGGCGGCGCCGGGCGGCGCGCGTGACAGGCTTTAGTCGACCATATACAATATCAACAACAGCAACGATGGAAGGCGTCCGATGAGCGACGGGGACAAGATCATCGATCCGGCCGGCATGTACCGAACCGAAAGCTACGTCCAGGCCATGCGCGCCGGCGACTTTCTGTTCATCGCCGGCCAGATCGGCAAGGACGCGGACGGCAACCTCGCCGGACCGGACGCCGCCTCGCAAGCCCGTCTCGCGCTCGACAACCTGAAAACCGTGCTCGCGGCGGCCGGCGGCTCGCTAAGCGATGTGGTCAAGCTCACCACCATCCTCACCGACCGGGCGGACGGCCCCACCGTCTCGGCGATCCGCCGCGAGGTGTTCGGCAGCCACCGTCCGCCCCACACCGGGCTCATCATCGCGGGCCTCGGCACCGTGGAGGCCCGCGTGGAATTCGAGGCCGTCGCCTATCTTCCGGCGCGCTGAGCGATGCGCGTTCCCATGTACGACCACGCCGCGCTCTACCGGCGCGAGCGCGACCTCTTCGACAGCGCCATCCAGCGCGTGCTGGCCAGCGGGCGGCTCGATTGGGGCGAGGAAGCCCCCGCCTTCGAGGCCGAGTTCGCCGCGACGCTGGGCGTGCGCCGCGCGGTCGGCACCAATTCGGGCGGGGCGGCGCTGAAGGTGGCGTTGCGGGCGCTCGGCATCGGCCCGGGCGACGAGGTGATCACCACGCCCAATTCCGACATCATGACCACGGCCGCCATCCACAGCGTCGGCGCCAAGGCGGTGTGGGTCGATGTGGAGCCGGACACGGCCAACATGGATCCCGGCGCAGCGGCCGCCGCCATCGCCGCGCGCACGCGCGCGCTGCTGCCCGTCGACCTCTACGGCCACCCCGCCGACATGGACCGGCTCAACGCGCTGGCCGCCCGGCACAGCCTGCCGGTGGTCGCCGACGCGTGCCTCTCGCTCGGCGCCTGCATCGAGGGGCGCCCGGTCGGCACGCTCGCCACCATTACCTGCTTCTCCTTCGCCCCCACCAAGCACCTCGGCGCCTTCGGCACGGCGGGCATGGCCGTCACCGACGATCCGGCGCTGGCCGACCGCATGGAGCGCCTCGTCGCCTACGGGCAGGACCGCGCGCGCCACTACAAGACCTTCGGCACCGGCGCCACGCTGCATCACGTCGAAGAGGGCATGAACGAACGGCTCGACGAGATGCAGGCGGCCGTCTTGCGCGCCAAGCTGCCGCGCCTCGCCGCTTCCATCGCGCGCCGGCGCGAGCTCGCCGCGATCTACGGGCGAGCGTTCGCCGGCAGCGCGGTGACGGCGCCACCCGAGCGGCCCGGCGTGCGCCACACCTATCGCAACTACGTCGTCCATCTCGACCGGCGCGACGCGGTGCGCGAGTCGCTCGCCGCCGCGCAGATCGCCACGGCCCTGCCCTACGCGCCGCCCCTCCATCTGCAGCCGGTCTATCGCGATCTCGGCCATGGGCGCGGCGCCTTCCCGGTCACCGAACGGCTCGCGGAGCATCTGCTCGGCGTGCCCGTCGGCCCCCACCTCACCGACGCGCAGTGCACGTTCGCGGCCGAAACGCTCCTCGCCGCGACGACGCAGCCTTAGGCTCCGCCCACACGCGCCTGCGGCCTTGGCGCGCCGATTTCGCCCGCATCGGTCGCCGCCGCGCGCACCACGGCGCCCCCGCGACGTCGCGGCCATGGGCCGCCGGCGCAACCGAACCGTGCCCGCCGCGTTCACCTAGGCACGGCAAACCGAGGGCAAGGAGCCACCCCATCCCCACGAACCCGCAATTTCCCCCGCTGCGCGCGGACAACCGCCGCCGCGCCGCCCGCGCGTTGCCGGCAGTTCGCCATGGCCTTCCCCCCCTTGCGTCCCCTCCCACGACGCGAGGGAGGTGAGGCCATGGAAGACGCATTCTTCGCGTTCGACCCCTACCACGTGCTGATCGCCATGGTGGGGGGCCTCGTCATCCTGGCCTACTGGGTGCCGCGCTTCGTCTCCAACCGGGAACCGGCCGCGTCGGGTCTCCTCATCATCTTCGGCGCGATCGGCTTTTCGCTGGTGCCGGGGATGCCCGCTGCGATCGACCCGCGCGAGAATCCCAAGCTTTGGGAGTACGCCAGCGAGATCGCGGTGATCGCGGCGCTGTTCGGCACCGGGCTGAAGATCGACAAGATCTACAGTTTCACCCGCTGGCGCCCGACGCTCCAGCTCCTCCTGATCGCGATGCCGCTCACCATCTTCGCCGTCGCCCTGCTCGGCTACTTCGTCGGCGCGATGACGATTGCCGGCGCGATCATGCTGGGCGCGGTGCTGTCGCCCACCGACCCGGTGCTGGCCGGCGATGTCCAGGTGGGCCCGCCGCTGGAGGGCAAGGAGCACCCCGTCCGCCTGACGCTCACCACCGAGGCCGGCCTCAACGACGGCCTCGCCTTTCCGTTCGTCTATCTCGGCCTCCTGGTCGCGGCCAACGGGTTCGACCCCCTCCAATGGGGCACCGAGTGGATCTTGCGGGACCTCGTCTACCGCATCGGCGTCGGCGCCGTGCTGGGGTGGGGATTCGGCTGGCTGCTGGGCCACATCCTGTTCGTGGTGCCGCGCCAGGCGCCGCTGGCGAACACGGCGTCGGGCGTCATCGCGCTGGCCGGCATCCTGTTCTGCTATGGTGCCACGGAGCTCTTCGAGGGCTACGGCTTCATCGCCGTCTTCGTGATGGGCCTCACGCTGCGCGGCATCCGGCCGGCACACGCCTATCACCGCCGGCTGCACGACTTCTCCGAGGCCATCGAGCATGGGCTCACCGCGCTGATCCTGGTGACGCTCGGCGGCACGCTGCCGCTGCTCCTGCCCGACCTCACGCTCAGCCACGTGATCATCGCAGCGGCGCTGATCGTGCTCGTCCGCCCCCTCGCGGGCTGGGTATCGATGCTCGGCACCGACATCGTCGGCCGCGACCGAGCGGTGGTGGCGGCCTACGGCGTGCGCGGTGTCGGCTCGATCTACTACCTCGCCTATGCCGCCAGCCACATCGAGTTCGTCAACGAGCCGCAGCTGTGGGCGCTGGTCGCCTTCGTGATTTTGCTGTCGACGATGCTGCACGGCCTGACGGCCGGGCTCGCCATGGACAGCCTCGCCGGCGACGGCGAGGAGACGCCGCCTCCCGGCTGAGCGCCCCGGGAGGGGTCCTTCAGATGAGGCGGTACTGCTTGGCCTTGTTGCGCAGGAACGGCAGGCCCCGGTCCATCACCTCCTCGAAGCTGTCGGCGACCGGCCGCCACACCGCCAGCCCATAGGCGACCTCCGGCGGCATGTTGATGAAGCTCTCCATCGCGAGACCGCCCTTGAAGCCGATGGCGGCGAGCGTTGCGTAGATCTCGTCCCAGTCGCAGGTGCCCTCGCCCGGCGTGCCGCGATCCGACTCCGACAGGTGGATGTAGCGAAGGTGCTCGCGCGCATCGAGGATGCCATTGCCGGCGCCCTTCTCCTCGATGTTCATGTGGTAGGTGTCGAGGTGGATGAAGATGTTGTCCGCCCCCACCTTCTCGATCATCCATTTCGCCTGCGCGCCGGTGTTGATCAGGTGGTTCTCGTAGCGATTGACCGGCTCGATGCCGAAGGCGAGGCCGAGCGATTTCGCGTGCTTGGCCGCCGCCGCCAGCGCCTTGGCGATGTTGTCGTATTCGGCGAGAGTCGGCGGCACGCCGGTGCGCTCGCCGATGCCCCCATAGGTGACGCCCGACAGGGCCTCCGCCCCCATCGCCTTGGTGCAGTCGAGCGCGTCGACGAGCTGCTCGATGGCCCCGTCCGGGTTCACGGACGCCCAGTTCACCTCGGGAAGCCCCAGCGAGCAGACGGCGCGCATCTGATGCTTTTCCAGGAGCGCGCGCGTGTGCGGGGCATCGACGATCTTGGTGTTGAGCAGCGCGACCTCGATGAAGTCCATCTTGTAGGCGGCTGCGGCCGGAATGGTCCGCTCGGCGCCCTGAGGATCCCAATGCATGGTCCACATGCTGGTGTGAACGCCGAAGCCTTCCATCTTATCGCCTCCACTTGCGTTGCCGGATTTCGTTCTCGAACCACCTGAGCGCCATCACCCCGATCAGGAAGAGGCCCCAAACGGCCGTCGACAGGTGCTGGTTGGCGCCGATGAGGTTAAGCCCGGACGACAGCATCTGCAGGATCATCAGCGCGAGCACGACCGGCAGCACCCGCCCGAAGCCGCCGAACGGGTCGACGCCGCCCAGGAAGCAGGCGAGCACCGTGACGAGGAGCAGCGCCTCGCCGTGCCCCACCCGCACCGAGTTGAAGCGCGAGGCCATCAGGATGCCCGCGACGGCGCAGATCAGGCCCGAGATCGTATAGATCAGCGTCAGCGTGCGCTTGGTCGGAAGGCCCGAATACTCGCTGGCGCGGATGTTGGAGCCGATCATGAAGACGGCGAAGCCGTGCCGCGTCCGCCGCAGCATGATGTGCCACACCAGCGCCGCCACGGCGAAGATGATGAGCGGCACGGGAACGCCGAATAGATCGCCGTGCCCGATGACGTTCATGAAGGGCGGGAAGCCGGAGATGTCGCCGCCGTGGGTGAGGAACTCGCCGAGGCCGCGCAGGAAAATCATCATCGCCAGCGACACGAGGATGGGGTGCGCGCCGATGTAGGCGACGACGAGGCCCATCACGAGCCCGGCCGCCGCGCCCACCGCGAGCGCCAGCACCGAGCCGAGCACGAACGCACCCACGCCCGCCTCCGGCCCACCGAAAGCGATCAGCGTCCAGGCGAGCGCAAGGCCGGAGATGTTGGCCGTGTAGATGACCGCGAGGTTGAGCCCGCCGGACAGGATCGGCACCATCATGGCGAGCGTGAGCAGCCCCAGCTCGGGAAGCTGGAACGCCATCGAGGACAGGTTGCGCCCAGTGAGGAACAGCGGCGTCGCCAGCGAGAATGCCACGGCGACCACCACCAGGAACACGGCGAGCGGCAGCGTCTCGGGGCCGACGGCGTTGCCGATACGCTTCATCGGCGTCATGGCAGGCGCCCCTCGGCGGCGCGGCGGCGCGGGCGGAAGTTGAACGAGAGGTTGGAGGAGGAGATCGCGATCAGGATCGCGGTGCCGATGATCATCTGGAACGCGAACGGCGAGATACCGAGGAGGTTGAGCCCGTTCTGCGTGATGGCGATGAACAGCACGCCGAGGATGCAGCCCAGCACCGTGCCGCGCCCGCCGCCGAGCCGCGCCCCGCCGAGCACGACCGCCGCGAGCACCTCCAGCTCGCGCCCGTAGAGCGCGTTGGGCACCACCTCCTGCGCGATGTTCACCTGGCAGAGGCCCGCGATCCCCGCCATCACGCCGAGCCAGCCATAGGCGACGCAGTGCATCAGCCAGATGTTGACGCCCGCGCGGCGGGCACCGTCCGGATTGTCGCCCATCGCATAGAGCTGCCGGCCGATGGTGGTGGCGCGGATCAGCAGCGCCGTGAGAACGACGCACACCAGCATGATCCCGACCGACAGGTTGAGCTCCGACCAGGTGCCGTCCGCCGCCTGGTGCTCGAAGATGTAGATGCGGTCCGTCCACCAGTCCGGCAGGTCGTAGATGTTGCGGCCCTTGGTGAAGAACATCAGCAGGCCGAAATAGGCGTTGAAGGTCGCGATGGTGATGACGATCGAGACCACGCGAAAGCCGTGGATCAGCGCCGCGTTGATCAACCCGAGGCAGAGCCCGAAGGCGGAGGCGACCAGGATGCCGAAGATCCAGTTGCCCTCCACCACCATGAAGACCTGCGCCGACAGGTACTGCACCACCGACGCCGCGACGGCGAAAGAGATGTCGATGCCGCCGGCGATCAGCACCACCAGGAGCCCCACGGCCCAGATGAGGTTCACCGCGTTGTTGTTGAGGAGCGAGGTGATGTTGCCGAGGGTCAGGAACGTGTCGGTGGTGAGCGACAGCCCGATGCACAGCGCCACCAGCACCGCCAGCAGGCGCACTTCCACCGGGTAGCCGGCGACGAGCCTACGCATAGACGCGCTCCTCCATCGTCGCGACGTCCGTGGTGCGCGGATCGTACTCGCCGACGATGCGCCCGCCCGCCATGTGCAGCACCCGGTCGGCGTTCATCACCACCTCCGTCACCTCGTCGGAAATCATCAGGATCGCGAGGCCGGCCTCGGCGAGGCGGCGCACGGTGCGGAAGATGCCGGCCCGCGCGCCCACGTCCACGCCCACCGTCGGGCTGTCGAGGATGAGGAGGCGCGGCTCGGTGGCGAGCCACTTGGCCAACACCACGCGCTGCTGGTTGCCCCCCGACAGCGAGGATACCGGGTCGGACGGGTGGCCGATCTTGACGGCGAGTTCGCTGATCCACTCGGACACCATCGCGCGCTTGCGCGTCGGCGAGATGAGCCCCACCGCGTCGAGGATCTTGTCCAGCACGGCGATCACCGTGTTGTCCTCGATGGATTGCGGCTGGATCAGGCCCAGCGAGAGGCGGTCCTCCGACACGTAGGCGATGCCGGCGTGGATCGCCTCTCGGATGTTTTTCGGCGCGATCGCCTTGCCGTCGAGCCGCACCGTGCCGCGGTCCGGCCGCATCATGCCGATGATGGCGTGGGCGAGCTCGGTGCGGCCGGCCCCGATGAGCCCGGTGAGGCCTACCACCTCGCCGCGCCGTACCGTCAGCGACACGTCCTCCACCTTGCCCGCGAGCGACAGGCCCTCGACCTCCAGCACGGCTGGCTCGCCGCTGCGGTCGTGCGCCATCACCTCGTGGCTGAGAAGGGAGCCGGTCATCAACTCGCCGAGGCGGGCCTGCGTCATCCCTTCGGTGGGAAAGACGCCCACGAGCTTGCCGTCGCGCAGCACCGTGACGCGCTCGGCGATGTCCAGCACCTCGGCCAGGCGGTGGCTGACGAAAACCACCGCGACGCCCTGCTCCGACAGCGTGCGCACCACGGCGAGGAGGCCATCGGTCTCGCTCTGGGTCAGCGAGGCGGTGGGCTCGTCCATGAAGACGAGGCGCGCCTCGCCCATCAGCGCGCGGGCGATGGCCACGATCTGGCGCTGCGCGATGGGCAGCGTGTTGAGCGGCGCGTCGAGGTCGAGCCGCTCGCCGAGCCGGTCGAGCACCGCGGCGGCGGCCTTGCGGTCGCGGCGCCGGCGCACGAGGCGCGGACGGGCGCCGACCATGGTGTCGAAGGCGATGTTTTCCGCCACGCTCATGTGCGGGAAGAGGGCGAGGTCCTGCCAGATCACGGCAATGCCCATGGCGCGGGCATGGGTCGGCGTGATGGCGCTCTGGCGCGCGCCGAAGATCTCGATCTCGGCGCCGGGGTCGGGCGCGTGCACGCCCGTCACCACCTTGATGAGTGTGCTCTTGCCGCAGCCGTTTTCGCCGGCGAGGCAATGGACTTCGCCCGCCCGCACCTCGAAGTCGACGTGCTCCAGCGCGTGGACGCCGGAGAACGTCTTCGAGAGGTTGCGCAGCCGCAGCGCGAGGGGTGGCGCGGACGCATCGGTCATTGTGTGCAGAACCCGGGGGCGGCCGCGCAAGGCGGCGGTTGCGGGGACCGGCGCCGGTCGATCCGGCGCCGGCACGCGATCTTAAAGGCCCTTGGCGGCCAGATCGTCCACGGTGCTCTTGTTGATCTCGAGCAGGTTGTCGGTGATGATGTTGTGCGTCTCGGCGTCCGGGCTCACCTTGCCGAGGCCTTCGATCTCCGTGCCTTCGGTGATCTCCGTGCCCTGGACCAGCATCTCGCCCAGCGTGACGAAGACGCGGCCGGCTTCGGCCGGGTTCCACATGTAGCCGCCGGAGATGACGTCGTTCTTGACGAGCTTCTGGCCCTGACCGGGCGAGAACGGCCCCATCACGTGCACCTTGCCGCCCAGACGGCGCTCCTCGATGGCGCGGCCGGCGCCGATCGGGCCCTGCGAGCCGAACGCGAGGAAGCCGCGCAGGTCCGGGTTGGCGGCGATGATGTCGAGCGCGGTGGAGCGGCTGTCGTCCACGTTCTCGGCAACGCCGTAGCGCTCGCCTACCAGCTTCAGCTTATCGCAATTGGCGCCCATCCAGTCGATTGCCGCATCCGCCCAGGCGTTGTGCAGCGGCACCGTCAGCGAGCCGACATAGACCGCGTAGGTGCCCGGCTCCTCGACCTTCTCGCACAACAGCTTGGCGTGCGCTTCGCCGAAACCGGTCGCCGAGGCGAGCTCGAAGTTCCAGTCGACGTTCTGGAGGCCAGGCCCTTCGTGCGAGATCACCACGATGCCGGCGTCCTGCGCCTTCTTCAGCACCGGCTCGAGCGCCGCCTCGTCGTTGGGCACCACGCCGATGACGTCGACACCCTTGGCGATGAGATCCTCGATCGCGCGAACCTGGAGCGCCGGGTCGGCCGAGGTCGGGCCGATCATCTCGGCGCTGACGCCGAGTTCACCGGCGCGCTCCTGGATCCCCTGCTCCATGGCGTTGAACCACGGAATGCCGCCGATCTTGACGACGATACCCATGGTGGTCTCGGCGGAAG